>CADBPP010000021.1 GCA_902796565.1 uncultured Eubacteriales bacterium
CGAGCAGAGCCTGCGCGTATTTCAGCCCGCTCTCTTCGTGTCCGTAGGCGTGGATGCGCCCGTCCCTTTCCTCTGTGGTATCGATCTTTCCCAGATCGTGGCATAGGGCGGAGAGCATGAAGCAAAGAGGCTCTTCAGCCGCGCCCCGCAGGGCGGCCGCGCTTCGGAGGACTTTCATCGTATGGACGTAAACATCCCCTTCGGGATGATACAGACTGTCCTGGGGGACGCCTCTGAGGGATGCGATCTCCTCGAACCAGCCGGAGAGCTTGTCTGTGCTCCCGAGGACGTCGAAGAACACTCCCGGTTCGTCTGAACCGATAAGGGCCTTGAACAGTTCCTCCCTCACCCTTTCGGCGGACAATGCTTCTGCGGACATGCGCGCGCACAGCCTGCGGGTCCCCTCATCGAGGGAGAAGCCGAAGCGGGCGCAGAACTGGGCCGCCCTGAAGACCCGCAGAGGATCGTAGACGAAGGAGCTGTCATCCACATGCCTGAGCCGTTTTCCGGCAAGATCGTCCCTTCCTCCGAAGAAGTCCAGGATCTCCCCCGTCAGAACGTCCTTCATCATGGCGTTCACGGTGAAATCCCGCCGTCTCGCGGACTGCTCCTCCCCGGCCCACGGATCCGTGACGATGTCATAATCCCTGTGGCCCGTCCCGGTGCTGACCTCCCGTCTGGGCAAGGCGACGTCTATGCCGCTTCCTTCACCTCCGAGGGAAATGATGCCGAAGGAACGTCCGACCTCACGGCATGGCGCTATTGAGGAAAGAAGCTCCTCAAGCTCCTCTTCCGGTATGCTGTGGATCTCGATATCCGTGTCGAGGGATGCTCTCCCCATGAGCTCGTCCCTTACGCAGCCTCCAACGTAATAGGCCCGCCCGCCCTTTTCCTTCACCTTCAGGGCGATATTTTCACAGATCCTTCTGTGTTCAGGCCTCATGGGAGTTCTCCCCCCTGCGGAGAATGAGTCGGGCCCGGTTCTCGTATTCTTCCCTGAGCTCTGCGGGCTGCATGATCTGCATCCTTCCCGCGAACTGGAACATCCATCCCCAGAACGTGGGGGATATGACGGCCTCTCCAGTGAGCTCGCAAACGTCGCGGTTGAGCCTTATGATGCGGGCGTCTTCCCCGAAGACGTCGAAGACCGAATCCAGGGCTTCGTTCGTGAATCTAATGGTGACTTCCCTGGTCTCTCCCGAGTACATCTTTATCAGGCCGGCCACTTCGTCGCTGACTTTTTCGCGGGCCTCTTCGGATTCGGAGCTGATGGGCTCGAAGCAGATGCGCACGTCCTCCATCCTGTCAATGCGGTAATATGTGCTGGAGGAATACTTCGGGCTGTAGCATATAAGATAGTAGTTGTCTTCGCTGCATACCAGGTCCAGCGGCTCTGCGATATAGGCGTCCCCGTCCCGGCGGTAGATCCTCTCGGCGTTCTCATCGAGATCGAAGTAAAGGAATGAGACCTTCCGGTGCTGGAGTATCGCTTCCTCAAGGCAGTCCACGTTGTAATAAACGGATTCGTTGGTATGCTTCCTGGTGGTGGAACGGACCCTTGCCGAACGCAGCAGCTCGGCCCGGTGGCTCCCTCCGAGGCTCGCGATCTTTTCCGCCAGTTCGGTGCTCTTTTTTTCGGTTATGAAGCCGGCGGAGCGCACCGCGTCTATGAGTATCCTTATCTCGGGCGAACTGAAGGAACGGTCCGCCACGTAGTAGACCTTTTCATGGCCGGAGAACGCGCTCATGACCTCGAAGCCGAAGTCATTGAGACAGCGCAGGTTGCGGGTCAGAGTCCTCCGGTCGCAGGATATCCCCTTTTCTGCGAGCCGCGCGATGATGGCGGCGCTGTCCATGGGATGCTCTTCATCCGTTTCCTGCCGCAGCATTTCATATATTATAAGAAGCTTTACAGACTGGGCGTTTTCCTGTGCCATCTCGCCTCCTTTTTGCCGGCTGTGCCGGAACTGATTTAATATTACCATATCCCAGGTGTTTTGCCCACCTCCTGCGCTCAAAAGGACTGCGCAGGAGGCCATAAAAAGACCGGCATGACGTATACGCCATGCCGGCAGAAGCTCACTGTGTCAGTCCGCGCTCTGTCCCTTCATCTCGGAGAAGAAGGTGGAGTGCAGCTCATCGTATTCCCTGTTGAAGCGCTCGTTTTCCCCGTGGTGCAGTTCGTGTATGTAGTCATGCTCGTGGATGCTGAGGTCCGGCAGGTCTATGGCCATGGTATGGATACCGACGTTGGAGCACTGGTCGGAGATCCTTTCCGCGTTCACCAGAAGGTCAAGATAAACGCTTCCGGTCTCGACGTTGCACTCCTGCTGCCTGAGCCGCAGGATGTGGCGCTGTTTTATCTCCGCCACCAGATCGTCTATGACTTCCTCCAGGGGCTCTATGTGGAAGGCCAGGGCCGCGTCGTGGGTGCGGAAGGTGCTCACCGTGTAGTCCATTATGTTCTGGATGGCGTGATTCAATACCTCCAGTTCCTTGACCGCGTCGTCGGAGAGCTTCCTGCGCAGATTGTTGAGCTCCTCGGCGTTCTCCACCAGGTTTACCGCGTAGTCCCCCACACGCTCAAATTCGGAGGAACACTTTATGTAATAGTTCAGAAGGTTGTTCTGGTGTCCGTCCCCGATGTTGGGGGAGAGCTTGACCAGGAAGCCCTGCACGGCGTCCGTCAGGGCGTCGATGCGGTCCTCCTCCTCCCGGATCCTCTGTATATGCTCGAGATCGAAATCCGTGAACAGTCCCATGGACAGTTCCACGTTGGCGCAGGCCGCGTCGGCGCAGTCGATGAGGACGCGGTGGGCTTCCTCAAGGGCAAGTGCCGGGGAAGAGAGAAGCGCGCGGTCCAGCATCCTGAGCTGATCGTCATACTTGCCTGCTTTCTCCTTGTCTCCCTTGACTATATGCATGCTGAGCTTTTCAAGGTATCCCACGAATGGCAGCATGACTACCGCGAGTCCCAGCTTGAAGACGGTGTGCACGTTCGCGATCTCTCCCGAGGTTATCGGGTCGCTCCAGAAGGAACCCAGGACCCCGAGGCCTTTGAGTGCATACAGGACCGCCGGGATGAGTACGAGTCCGCACATGTTCACCAGGATATGAACGATACCGGTACGGCGGGCGTCCGCCTTCGCTCCCAGGGAGCAAACGATGGCGGTGGTGATGCAGTCGCCCATATATATGCCCAGTATGATGGAATAAACGCTGCCGAGACTCAGCCTGCCGGTCATGGACAGTGCCTGAAGGATACCGACGGAGGCGGAGGAGCTCTGGGTGATGACGGCGACGATGCATCCCGCCAGGCAGCCCAACAGAGGCCTGTCGGCAAAACCGACGAACAGGTTCGTGAAGGCCGGAGAATCGGACAGAGGGCTTACGGCGGCGGTCATGTTCAGCAGTCCTGTGAAGAGGATGCCGAAGCCCATGAAGATGCTTCCTGCGGTGTTGTGTTTCTGGTTCTTGGAGACCATGATCAGCAGGATGCCGATCAGAGCGGCCAGAGGGGCCAGTGTGGAAGGCT
Organism: uncultured Eubacteriales bacterium; assembly: GCA_902796565.1. Lineage (GTDB taxonomy): Bacteria > Bacillota > Clostridia > Eubacteriales > Anaerofustaceae > RUG14186. The sequence goes on from CADBPP010000021.1 coordinate 3,536, forward strand.
TGAAGAACTCGAGCCAGGCAGTCCCGTCCGAATTGACGTCCAGCAGCCTTATTATCTGTCCCGTGACAGTGGTGCCGACGTTGGCGCCGAGGATGATCCCCAGCGACTGGTGCAGTGTCATGACTCCGGCGCCCACGAGGCCGGAGGTGAGGACGATGGTGGCGGTGGAACTCTGGATCAGTCCGGTTATGCCCATGCCCAGGAGGAAGCTGGTGACAGGGGAGTTGGTGACCTTGCCCATAGCGGTCCTCATGGTCTCGGACGAGCCCTGTTTGAGGCCGTCTCCCATAAGACGCATTCCGAACAGGAAGAGGCTCAGTCCTCCCGCCAGGGATATTACGTTGAAAATGCTCATATATGTGAACTCCTTCGAGTATAAAATATCCTGATAGAACTATTTGATTTTATTATACAACTCTGTAAAGGCATCTGAAAAAAATGTTTTGAAAAAAGAATATAAGCAGGGCTGTCCGGCGGCCTGTTTCATGCCGTCCGGGCTCCTGACGGGCAAAAAAACAATATACATCCCCGGATAGACAAAAAAACCGGAAAGACAGATTAAAAGTTTGTGTTAAACTGATTAAGAAGCAGCCGAGGAGTTTCCTTTTCGGGGCAATTCTGATAAACTTTGTGCAGGAGAACGTCGCGCATACTTACATGGATAAAAAGATACTGCTGATAATCCCGGCATACAACGAACAGGAATGTATACTGGGAGTATATGAAAAGATAACCGAATACAATTCCCGCACCGGCACGCCCTTTGACGTGATCGTCATCAATGACGGTTCCACGGACGATACGGAAAAGATACTTACCGGCAACGCTGTTCCCCACATCCGGCTCATCCGCAACCTCGGTATCGGAGGCGCCGTCCAGACGGGATACATGTACGCCGCAATGAAAGGATATGACGTTGCCGTACAGTTCGACGGGGACGGACAGCATGAGATAAGCTGCGTCAGCGATCTGGCGGCGCCGATCCTCTCCGGCGAGGCGGACATGGTGATAGGTTCCAGGTTCGTCGACAGGGACAGTGAGAACTTCCGCTCCACCTTCGCCAGAAGGGTGGGTATAAATATACTCTCATTTTTCATAAAGCTGTTCACGGGAAGAAAGATCTACGATCCCACCTCGGGCTTCAGGGCCTGCGGCAAAGATCTGACAGCGTTCTTTGCGGAGAATTATCCCACGGAGTACCCCGAACCGGTCTCCGAGGTGGCGGCCCTGATGCAGGGCTACACTGTCCGGGAGAGGCACGCCGTGATGCACGAAAGACAGGGAGGGACATCCTCCATAAGGGCGTGGAAATCCGCCTACTACATGATCAATGTCACTATAGCCATGTTCATGGAAAGGATCAGAAAGAGGCAGAAATGATTGATATAAAGATAAAGATATGCGCGGTGATCGGGATACTGCTCATCGTCGGTGTGATCACTCACTTTGTCCGCAAGGAAAAGATCACGGTGGGATACTCGATCGTATGGTATCTGAGCTGCCTGGTGATGATACTCTTCAGCATTTTTCCGGAGATCTTCAGGTTCTTTTCGGACCTGATTGGTTTTGAGATCTCCTCAAACTTCCTGTTCGTGTTGCTGATAGCGTTCCTGTTTTTCATATGCATCTCCCTGACCATCATAGTCTCGGAGCAGAAGGAACAGATCAGAAGGCTCATACAGGAGATAAGCATCATGAAGAGCGAAAGGGAAAAGAACTTATGAAACTGGTACTGATAATCATATATATCCTGTGCTCCACCGGGGGCATGACGCTGATGAAAATGGGAGGAGACACTCTCAGGCTCTCCTTCAAGGGGGGGATATACTTCTCCATGGGGACACTCACATTCTTCGGTTTCGTGCTGTACCTCATAAGCTTCCTGCTGTGGCAGAGGATGCTGGTGCGCTACCAGCTTTCCTCCCTGGTGCCCATGGTCTCCGGTTCCGTACAGGTGGTGATCCTTCTTCTGGGTCATTTCGTCTTCGGGGAGAACCTCAAACCCATGGCCCTTTTGGGCGCCCTGCTGGTGGTGTCGGGCATAGTCCTTATGGGTTTCGCGGCAAGATAGGCAAGCGATCTGCCCTTCGGGGCTTTTTTTCTGTCCCGAAGGAACCGCTCCCCGCGGCTGATAGTAAAATACAGGGATGCATGATATAATAACTGATGCAAAATGGGAACGGCCCTGAGAGGAAGCATATGAAAGGAAACATCAGGGGGAAGACCCTCGCCTATATGGCGGCGGCCCTCGCCATAATACTGTTTTTCAGCTTTTACCTGATCCGAAGCGATTTCATCGCGGCGGATCCCTTCAGTGCGCTCCCGGAGAGCTCCCTGGAGCTTTCGGACGGGTATGCGTTTGAGATCGTTCCCACATCCCCCCGTGTATACGGCATGCGCTTATCATATATGTCCGGCAGCGGGGAGGGGCTCCGTCTGGAGCTTTCGGACGGGCAGGGAAGCTCCGGCGGCCTGATATGCTCCGGTATCGGTGAATTCGTCGAACTTATCCCGGAAGGGGAAATGATCCTCTCGCCGGGAAAGACCTACGAAGTTCGGGTCGTCCTGCCCGAAGGCAGCGTCCTTGCCGTCGCAGGAAAGGATGGCGCACCCTGGGTGAACCTCATATACAGATGGATAGGAAAAGGCGCGCTGAGGCTTTTCTTCGCTGTCTTTGCTTCGCTTTCGGCCTTTATCCTTTGGATGCTCGTCACAAGGAAGGGGATAAGGACCGAAACGGTCTTTCTTCTCGTGTCGCTGCCCCTGTGCGCCGCATTCGCCGTGGTGATCCCCGCCCTCAGGGCGCCCGACGAAGTCGTGCATTTTCTCCGGGCCTTCGGTATAGCGAAGGGCAGCCTCATCGTGCCCCCGGACGGGATGGTGGATCTGCCTTCCAATATCGTGCCCGTGGGATTCAGCGCCCCCTACAGTGAAGTGTTTTCCGTATATTCCATGTTCAGGGGCGGGGACATCCTGCTGTCAGCCGGGAACGCGGCCTACTCGATACAGAACGCCGCGCTGTACAATCCCCTGGTGTACCTGTTCTGCGTCATCGGCATCGCAGC
>CADBPP010000022.1 GCA_902796565.1 uncultured Eubacteriales bacterium
ATCCTCTTCGATCTCAAATGCGGCAGGGGAGACGTGCGGCCCGACGCCGGTATGGGCAGGCAGGCGGGGGAGAACGCCTTTGCCGGGGTCCCCTTTGCCCACGGCAACTACGGAGCGGGCACAGGAGCCACCGTCGGGAAAGTGATGGGTTCGAAGCATGCCATGAAAGGCGGCCTGGGTTCAGCCGCATTCCGTCAGGGAGAGCTCTATGCCGCGGCGGTGTTCGCCGTGAACTGCGCCGGCGACGTCGTTGAGAACGGCAGCATCATCGCGGGAGTCCGGGGAGAGGACGGAGTCTCTTTCGCGGACAGCGAGGAGATATTCCTCAGGGCGTACGGAGACAGCAAGGACCTTTTCGCCACGAATACCGTTATCGGATGCATCATGACCAACGCGGTACTCAATAAGGGCCAGGCGGCCCGCATAGCCTCCCAGGGACAGAACGCGATAGCCAGATGCGTGCGTCCCGCCCACACGATGCATGACGGCGATACCGTGTTTGCCCTAAGTACCTGCAAGGTCCCCTGCGACATAAACGCGGCGGGCATCCTGGCTGCCAGGGCTGCAGAGGCGGCGATCATCGATGCTGTCAGGTCCGCCGAGACCTACGGTGACTATCTCTCGGCTTCGGACAGGATGAAAAAGCTGGGCTTATAAAACAATACGGGTCACGGAGCGCTCCGCGAGTCGGAATCGGCCGGGACCTTTTCAGAACGGAAGGTATATATGGAATTCAGGGAACTGAGGGATGACGAGACTGATCTTCTGAAGGAATTCCTGTACGAGGCGATCTTCCTTCCGGAAGGGACTCCTCCTCCGCCGGCGAGCATCATAATGGAGCCCGAACTTGCCCTGTATTACGAGGGCTTCGGCTCCGGCATTGCGGATAAGTGCATAGTCGCTGAGGAGGAAGGCAGGGTGGTCGGAGCTGTATGGAGCAGGATCATGGACGATTACGGTCACGTGGATGACGTGACTCCTTCCCTTGCCATCTCCCTGTATAAGCCTTACCGCTCAAAGGGATACGGCAGGAAAATGATGGAAGGGATGCTGAAGCTTTTGAGAGAGGGGGGCTTTGAGAGAGTCTCTCTGGCGGTCCAGAAGGACAACTACGCGCTGAGGCTCTATGAGTCCTGCGGCTTCGTGAAGCTCCGGGAGAACGATCAGGAATACATTATGGTATGCGATCTGAAAGGAGAAGACCCAAGTGATAAAAAATGAACCTAAGATAAAATTTCCGCTTATTGTCGCGATCCGGGAGCAGCTGGAGCACAGAGCCCTGTGGATGTACCTGCTCTGCGACGAAGCGGCTAAAAAGGGGCTTGATGCCGGAGAATACGCCCCGGAGGCGATCCATCGCTGCGGCATCTACCAGGGAGGAAACCTAAGGAAAAAGGCGGGAGGGGGAGAGTCCCTCAGGGGCCTTAAAAAGACGCTTTTCTCGAAATTTGCCCAGTGGGTCTTCGAGATGGATATCAAACGGTGCGATGACGATCATCTGGACATCGACTTCAATTACTGCCCCCTGGTAAAGGCATGGCAGAAGCAGGGGCTGTCCGATGAGGAGATATCAAAGCTCTGCGACTACGCAATGTGCGGGGACAGGGGCATTGCCGAAAGCTTCGGCTGCCACCTGGATCTGCCCGCCACCATAGCCCGGGGGGACGATATCTGCATGATCCGTTTCGTCAGAAAGGACGGATGACGAAAAGGAGGTACAATGTCTCTTATCAGCGTAAAGGGGCTGAGCTTTTCATACAGGAAGGGGGAGCCGGTCTTCAGCGATGTATCCTTTGATCTGGACACGAACTGGAGGACGGCTCTTATCGGCATGAACGGATGCGGGAAGTCCACCTTGCTGAGGATACTGGCCGGGGAGGAAGAGTATGGCGGGAAGATCATCATGGACACTTCCCCGGAATACTTTCCTTTCCCTGTGGAGGATACATCCCTGACGGGAAAGGAGATAATACTTTCAAAGGCTCCCGAAGCCCAGGACTGGGAGATCGCTATGGAAGCGAATCTCATGCGGATGGGGGAGGATGTCACTGACCGTTCCTTTTCCACCCTCAGCGGCGGGGAACAGGTCAAAGTGCTTCTGATAGCCCTTTTCATCACCGGAGAAGGCTTCCTGCTCATCGATGAGCCCACTAACCATCTGGACATGGCTTCCAGGGATGACATAGCATCGTATCTTAAGAGAAAAAAAGGATTCATCCTGGTCTCCCACGACCGTGACTTCATAGACGCAGTCGCCGACCATATCATCAGCATCGAGCCCTCCGGCATATATGTATGCCGGGGGAACTATTCCTCCTGGAAGGAGGACCTTGACAGGAGGATCTCATTTGAGACGACGAAGAACGAGCGTCTGGAAAAGGAGATAGTATCCCTGAATGCAGCGGCGGCAAGGACCGCCGAATGGGCCGGGAAACTCGAGAAGGGCCGTTATCACATGGATGCCTCCGAAGGCTCCTTTGACAGGGGGTACGCCGGCCATCTGTCGGCGAGGATGATGAAGCGCTCAAAGGCCATCGAGAAGAGGATCGAGCGCAGCGTCTCCGAGAAGGAGGGCCTCCTGAGGGATGTCTGGAGGACGGACGAACTGAAGATCGTGCCCCTCCAGGGAAGGAGGACGGAGCTGATAACAGTAAGGGACCTCTCAGTCACATACGGCGGGAAAAGGGTCTTCGGACCGGTGAGCTTCGTGCTGAAAAAGGGGGAGCGTCTGGCTCTGACGGGAGGAAACGGCGCAGGGAAGTCCAGTCTCATAAGGCTGCTTATGGGAGAGGAGATCGAATACGAGGGGTTTTTCAGCGTGGCTTCCGGCCTTGAGTTCTCCTTCGTGCCCCAGTTTACAGACAGCGTATCGGGCACACTTAACGACTACGCCCTGGCTCGAAAGCTGGAGCCTAGCATATTCAGGGCCATGCTCTCGAAGATGGGCGTGAAAGCCGGAGACGGGGAAGCGGAGCTTTCAGAACTCAGCGAAGGCCAGAAAAGGAAGGTCCTTCTCTCCGCGTCCGTTTCGGAGAGTGCGGATATTTATTTCTGGGACGAGCCGCTGAACTATGTGGACATCCCCACCAGGATACAGCTGGAGGAAGCGATCACTAAGTATTCCCCGACGATGGTATTCTGCGAGCATGAAAGCGCCTTCGTGAGGAACATAGCGACGGTGAGAGTGGAACTGAAATGATCGGATGTGCTTTAAGACGAAAAAGTTCGCTGCAGCGGCGGAGAAAAGAAGAGAGTCAGCATAGCCGATATCATCGCCATGAAGTCGGACATCATCGTGTTCGATGAGCCCACCGCGGCGCTGGATCCCCTCAACGCTGCGATGCTGGAGGAAGTTCTTAACAAGCTGGAGCAGGAAGGAAAGACGATGCTCATTTCCACCCACGACGTGGATTTCGCCTACCGGTGGACCAACAGGGCCATAGTGTTCTGCGGAGGAAAGATCATCGCCGACGATACGCCCCTGAACGTCTTCAGGAACGACGAGATCCTGAAGCGGGCGAACCTGAAGCGGCCCACCATGCTGGATGTATACGACATCCTCAGGGAAAAGGGCATGGCAAAGGATCCCGAAGCTTATCCGAAGACTCCCGCACAGCTCAGGGAAGTACTGGGCTGAGAAAAGGAGCATCAGGGAAAAACGTCCGTCTCGAAAGAGACGGTCTTTTTGTCCCTGTATCAGACCGGGACTGCCCCCATGTGGGTGGTCGCTTTTTTAATGTAGGCTATGTAGTCCACGGCCTCAGGCGACAGTTCCTTCGACCTCCTGGTGATGTATCCGAACCTGACGGAGTCCTCGAATCCTTTTATAGCCGCAGCGTACAGGCCCGGGGAGGAGGCGGGGATCTTCCAGGAGATGCCGATGTTGCAAAGGGAAGTATCCGTCAGCGCCTTCATCATCAGGTGGTCGCTGTTTGTCCTTACGATCTTAGAGATGCGGCAGCCCCTTTTCCTGTATTCCTCGTCATCCAGGAGAAGTTCCTCCACTGAGAAGTAGTCCTCCTCTGCCTGGATACATCCGCAGCCGTCCAGCTCGGAGGCGCTCACGGAATCACGCCCCGCGAACGGGCCGTTTTTTCCGAAGTTCACCACCAGTCCCGTTGTGAAGAGCGCTTCGAATATGATGTCCTCGCTTTCCATTGTACGTCTGAAAGGGATCAGCTTGTTTGCCGGCACGAACATGAATCCAAGATCGTATCCCCTGGAACCCACGAGGGCAATGAGGTTTTCCGCGGTGCATTCAGTGTAATCGATCATAAGGTCCCTTTCCCTTCCCATAGAAAGGAATCCGTCAGTGATATATGCCAGGGAGCTGCTGGCATTGGTGGCTATCCTGAGGCGCCTCTTGCTGCGGGAAGGCCCGCTGTCCTTCATGGACTGGACATCCCGG
>CADBPP010000023.1 GCA_902796565.1 uncultured Eubacteriales bacterium
CTGAGCACGGCGCAGATGCCCGCGGAATTGCGAAGGGACATCATTTCCGTCAGCATCCGGATATGATCGTCCCTGAGCCTGCCCGTGGCGGAAGGAGCGCCCGACGGATCCGTGTCATCTACCATGAACTCATCATCGTCCCCGTCCTTTTCGATGATATCGCAGTAGCAGGGCGAGAGCCATTCCAGGAGCCCCCTGAGCTTCTGCCTGTCGCTTAGGGAAGAGATCAGTTCGCAGACGGCCTTATGGGCGTGATCCTTTACGTTAAGTTCCCTGTTTATGGTCCTGTTACCGTCCTGAAGAAGGTCTCCCGCGGGATACGGGTCATTTACGAGTATGCACCCGTCCCTGAAAAGCTCGCCCGAGAGGCTCTCTTCGAACTGCCTTTTCTTCAGGACGCTCAGATACCTGAGCTCCCTTCCGTGGGAAACGGCGCTGCGGATGTATTCCTCGATGAAGGAGCGGTACTTTCTGAGCTCGTTCCTGAAGGGATTGTCCACATAGTCGATGAGCTCCTCGAACTTCCAGAGAGCGTCGATGACGCTGGGAAGGGAGCATATCTCGTCCATCGTCCCGACCCATGAGGTGTCCAGAGGCTCATAGAGCACCATCACCTCCGCGAGGAGCCTCTCTTCCTCACAGATGTCCGTGAGGAGCCCGCTGAACAGGGGTTTGTAGTAGTCCGGGTCCGCGTCGCAGACGACGGTGCCTTCCCTTACCACCTTACGGATATCCTTGCTCTCGTGATCTATCCTTGCTAAGGCCTCACCGGCCATTTCGCGGATCGTATCGACGCTCTCCCTGACATAGATGGAATAAAGGGACATCAGCGTCACGGCGTCGTTCTCGTTCACGACCCTGTCCCTCAGAAGTTCCGCCGTGTAGTGCCGCATGGAGGGGATCTTCAGGAAGGATTCACGGCCCTCATCGCTCTGGAAAAGCTCGATGATCCTGGTGAAGTAGAAAAGGTCGCTGGAGGATATCTGTACCAGGAGCTTTTTGATGACTTCCTCGCAGTGATCCGCCACCAGAGCGTGACGGGAAGCGTCCTGCAGGAATTCAAGGTTCTCTATGCAGATGTCGAAGTTATTTTTGTCCACGGACTTCAGTGAATTGAGGTACAGATGGTTGATCTTCTCCCTGGCGCCTTCCTCGTCCCCCTTTTCGATGAGCCTCAGGAATTCCTCCGTTAGGATCTTTTTTATGTGGCCACGGCGGAAGTATATGGTGGTCATCTTGAAGAAGAGGATGATAACGAAGCCTATGCCCATCACGAAGGAGCTGAGGAAAACGTCCGTCCAGCCGGTCATCACGGACACCGTCGCCGCCGCCAGGGCGAGGAGGGACATGACGGACAGCCCGAAGAAGTTGTATACCGGGGGATTGATCAGAACGTAGTCCGTGGCGTTCTCATAGTAGACCACGTCGTCCTTGTTCGACAGCGTGGCGAGAAGGGACGTGGTGATGAAGATAACGGAATACATGATCCCCAGCACCTCCAGGAAGTCAGAGCGGGAAGAGTCCGTTATGGAAAAGCCGCACACCAGGCGGTTGAAGGAGCTGACCGCGGCGTACACCGCAGCCGTCCACAGGACAGTTATGGCAATATTACGGATCTTTGTCTTTTTTCTCATAAAGCCTTCTCCGGGGTGAGCTCTTCCGAAACACAGGGTCACGGGATGTCTGTGGATATGATATCACATTCTGATGCTAATTGGGGAGCGCGGGGACGAAAACAGGGACGGGCCAAAGCCCGTCCCCGGAGGTGATCGTGATAAGTATACGTCACAGCTCTGAAAAGATCCTGCTTCCCCTGGTATCCAGCCATTTCAGAAGGACCGCCGAGAGGACGCTGAAAAGGACCGTCCAGCAGAGGATGTAGAGACCGGCTCCCATCCCGCTGCCCCCCAGGAGATATCCTCCCACGATGACGAAGGACACTATCCAGGTCCCGAAGATCGCGATCAGCACCGCGCTGTTCTGCTTGATGGGCGCGATCTCGCTGGTCCATGTGAGCACAGGCATCTTAAGCCCCAGGAACATGCCCAGGAGGGCTGAAAAGGCCGTGAACGACAGACTGAAAGCGCATATGAGGGCGCCGGAAGCGAAGCCGCATCTCAGGGCCGCCGCCGCGCAGACCGACGAAAAGAGCATGGGTATCCCGGTCAAGAGGAGCTGCGGGGCGAGCTTCGCCATGATGACGGTGCGGGGGGCCACCGGCAGGGACTGGGGTATCCAGAGGCTTTTCCCCTCC
>CADBPP010000024.1 GCA_902796565.1 uncultured Eubacteriales bacterium
CCTCCCGGCTCATGCCGTAGTTCATGGGCCCGAAGATCATGTCCTCGTATACCGTGGGCATGAACATCTGGTCGTCCGAATCCTGCAGGACGAATCCTATCTTTTTCCTTATATCGGAAAGCGTTTCCTTTTTTACTTCCACGCCGTCCAGGAGTATCTCCCCCTCACCGGAGAGAAGCCCCAGTATGAGCTTCATGACAGTGGATTTCCCGGCTCCGTTGGCTCCTATGAGCCCCACCGTCTCCCCGTCGTTTATTTTAAAGGACAGATCCCTTATAACCGGGGATGTCCTGTCGTATCCGAAGCTTACGTTTCTGAATTCCAGCATATCCTACCTCAGTACCATTTTTCCTATCATTTCAGCTATGTTCCCTGTGCGCATCAGAAGGAACGCCGGCAGCGAGACCGCGAGATATACTATATCCCTTCCCGTGAAGGGGGGCATCAGAGCGTAGTGGAAGCTTCCGCTGTATCCCCTCAGCTGCATGCTGGCATACAGGTCCTGGGCACGGTCCATGCTTCTGAGGAGCAGCTGACCCAGAAAGGATCCCCATGCGGAGAAGTGCACGCCCTTCTGTCCCGGGGCCCTCAGGTGATAGGCGTCAGTCATGACGGAGGCTTCCTCCGTAAGGACCCCCACGTAGCGGTAGGTGAGAAGAAGAAGCGTTACCGGCATCTGGGGGAAGCGAAGCTTTCTCAGGGCCGCGCAAAGGCTGTCGATGGAAGTCGTCGCCATCAGGAGGAATGATGCCATCAGGCACTCCGTGCCCTTTAGCATCAGGCTTATCATCGATATGGTCCCGGAAGTGACGGTCACATTTCCGATCATAAAGGCAGGCGCCCTGTCGAAAATGGGGTTGAAGACCCCCACTGCCAGCACCAGGGGAAGCACGATCCTGAGCTTGTGAAAGCACAGGGCCACCGACGTATCGCTTAGCTGGTAGAGTATCAGGGGCCATACCACCATCATCATGATGCCGGGCAGGTCATATTTGTCAAAGGAAACGACGGTGACGATGTATGCCGCCGTCGCGATGAGCTTTGATACGGGGCTGAGGGAATGCACGGGCGAATCCCTCATGGCCAGTTCATCCATCTCAGAGAGCTCGTAAAGAGCAGTCTCGATCTTGTTCATAAAATGTTTTCCTCACACAAACGGGAGCCACCTGAGTGCCTCCCGCGATCGTTCGTTTCGTTCCTGTCTGCTCAGGCTCTCTTCTTCTTTCTGAAGAAGCCGCCTATTACGCATACGAGGACGGCGACTCCCGCCACCAGGGCCGAGCCGACAATACCGGAGACCGACGTCCCCACGGGGGAGTCGCTGCCGGAGAAGGCGTAGTCGGGAAGGACGGACGTGTTCTCCTGGATCTGGGAGGCGGTGTCAGCGGCTGTCGATGACACGCCGTAGCTTTCCTCGTCGAGGCCCATGTTCTCGGAGTATCCCTCTTCGGCGTTGCCGAACAGGGCCCATTCCAGACCGTCGGGATTGGAGCTGGCCAGAAGGCTCAGTCCTCCTCCCACCGCCAGGACCACGACTGCCAGGATGATCAGAGTGGTCTTCAGGGAGCGTTTCCCCTCAGTCCCGGAGATGTCTGTCCTTACATCCATTATGAGTTCCGGCCTCGAACTGTATACGAAGACCAAAACCGCCGCGGTTATAAGACCCTCTATTAAGCCTATCGCCAGGTGTATGGGCTGCATGAGGCTCACGAAGGCCCCGAAGGGGAGCTCCGTTATCCCGGAAAGGCTCGTTTCAAGCACCACCGAGAAGGCTCCGAGCTGCAGCGTCACGATGCATCCGATGACGGACGCGGCTATGATGCGTCTTCTCTGGGCGGCGCTGTCGCTGCCGAAAAGACTGCTTTGCATGATCGGCTTCCATATGAGAAAATATCCGACGAAGCATCCGTAGAAAGCCATGTTCCAGATGTTCGCCCCCAAAGCGAGCAGGCCTCCGTCGGCAAAGATAAGACATTGTATGGTGAGTATCACCGCCATCGACAGAAATCCCGCCCAGGGACCCAGAAGGGCCGACAGCAGCATGCCTCCGCACATGTGTCCCGAAGAACCCGTGCCGGGGATAGTATAGTTTATCATCTGGCCAGCGAAGACCAGCGCGGCCGTGACTGCCATGGTGGGCAGCTTGTCGGCCTCGTCATCCTTTTTCAGTTTAGCCGTAGAGACTCCGATGGTCCCGGCTGTGGCCGCGTACATCGCCGCCGCGACAGCGGGGGACAGAAGGGCATCCGCCATATGCATAGCTGCATACCTCCTTGTTTTCCTACCATGACTATACCCCCTCCGGGAGGGCCGGACAACCCCCCCGGGGGGATGAAAACGCTCCCGGAAAAGAAAAAAAACGTTTCGTTCATACCGGAAAAAGCTTTTTTCGTTCCCATGGCGCCTCCAAAACCTTCTTCCCGGCACAGGTATTCAAAATGCCGTGCGGGAAGGCTCTGCGTATGGTATAATTTAAGGCGGATACAGTCCGGGAAAGAGGCGGATAAAAGCCCGGAGAAGGAGAAAAAAGTATGTCATTTCTTTTCCCGAAGATAAACAGCGCGGACCCCGAGGAAGCAAAGAGGGCCTTTAAGCCCGGGATATTGAGCGACGATAAGATCGATTCCCTTCTAAAGCGGGATGACATCGTCATAAGAAGCTACATCTTTGAATACGTGGAGCGCTTGAGGCCCGCCCTTCTCGAGAGGATAAAGAACGATCCTTCCCATCCCTTCAACAGGAGGGCCGCAAGGGCTGATGAGGAGAAGGCGAAGGAAGCCGAGATGAAAAGGAGATCCGAACTGAGCAGCATCATCCGGAAGGACCAAAAGGGCGAAAAGTTCGGTCTGATGGATGAGATCTCTTCCTTCAGCTCAAGGCATCATGACCTTACGGATGAGGAAAAGTGTCTTCTGGGGGAGATAGTTTATAAGACACTGTGGAGCGGGAACACCATCGTGTACCGCGACACAAAGCTGGCGCAGCTTAAGAAGGAAATGAGACCCTTTTTCTGCAGGGAGCTCGCAGAAAGGCATCTTACCGACTGGCCGGAAGTCTTTCCGAAGGAACTTGCAGCGGAGGTCCTGGAGGGAGCGGAACTGTCCGATACCGAAAAGAGGGATATATATCTGCGTTACAGGATAGCCCACCTGCCCCTCGTCAGCCCCTGTGAAGTGGGAGAACATGTCTGGGAAAAGATCGGCACCGAGACGGACGACAATCATGAGGACTATGATCATCCCCTGACATACACGGTGTACCGCTGCAGAG
>CADBPP010000025.1 GCA_902796565.1 uncultured Eubacteriales bacterium
ACAGCGCAGGGGCAGCTGATGACCAGGAAGGTGCACGCACGCAGGATCCAGTCGCCCCAGAGGGCAAAGGCTGAATCATAGTGATGCACTCCGCCTCCGTGCAGGAAAATGAGCACAAGGGGCGGGATGATGGCCAGGGCCAGAGCGGCGTAGCATACGATCGGTGTGTAGAACTTGGCGAACTTTGAGATGAAGTTCTCGCTCTTCGCCTTTCTCGACGCGGCGTTCTCCACCAGATCCAGGATCTTGGAAGCGGTGGATTCATCGAATTCCGTGGTGGTCTCGATCTTGAGAACACCGGTCATGTTGATGCTGCCGGAGAGCACTTCAACGCCGGGAGAAACCTCCACGGGCCTGCTCTCTCCGGTGAGAGCACTGGTATTGAGGGCGCTTACGCCCTCCACGATGACTCCGTCCAGAGGTATCTTTTCACCGGGCTGGACTATGATGATGCTGCCTACCTCCACTTCATCGGGATCGACCTGGGTGAGTTCCCCGTCCACCTCGATGTTGGCGTAGTCAGGACGGATGTCCATTAATTCAGTGATGTTCTGGCGGCTCTTACCCACGGCGTAGCTCTGGAAGAGCTCTCCGACCTGGTAGAGCAGCATGACCGCAACGCCTTCTCCGTATTCTCCCAGGACGATGGCGCCGATGGTGGCCACTGTCATGAGGAAGTTCTCATCGAAGACCTGCTTGTTCATAATGCCCTTGATGGCCTTTCTTACGATGTCATATCCCACCAGAAGATAAGGCACAAGGAACAGAAGGAAAACGCCCCATTCGGGCATCCCGATATCGACGTATCCCTCTGAGATCAGGTATAGCGGAACAAAGAACACGGCCGCGATGATTATGCGCAGCAGAAGATTCTTTTGTTTCTTGTTCATGTTTTAGCTTTCCTTTTTTTAAATTGATGTCCTGATAAATGATTATAAAATGATCTCGCAGTCAGGTTCTACCTTCTTGCAGTTGGCAATGACGTTCTCCATTACCTTGTCCACATCCGCTCCGTCTTCAAATTCTATCTTCATCTTGAGAGTCATGAAGCTGACGGTGCAGTCCTTGACGCCCTCGGTCTTCTTCGCGGCGTCTTCCATCATGTTCGCGCAGTTGGCGCAGTCTACTTCGATCTTGTAAGTCTTTTTCAATAGATTATCCTCCGTTTTCATTAAATGGCCGCCCATGGCATAAGGTATGCCATGGGTAACCGTTTGCGCATATATCTTATCACAGATACATGTACATTAAAAGCTGTGCAGGAGTTATATAAAAACTCTTTTTTGCAGGATATTACTTGGCGGGCGTGATCTCGTTGGTGATCCAGTAATAGTCTGCGGTGTGGATCTTAACGTTGTCGATGGAGGTGTTGGATTCCATGGAGCTGTTGTAGTATCCATGTACCAGCAGCGCAGCATCGTCAATGAGGATCTGCTGCATTCTCTCGATTATCTTTGCGCGCTCAGCTTCATCGAAGGTGGTGGCGAGCTTCTCATAGAGTTCGTCGTACTCAGCGTTCTTGTAGCCGTTCCAGTTGCCGTTGGCGTCTGTTCCGACATATCCGGAATACCAGTTGGCAAGATACTCGGTAGGATCGCCGGTACCCACTGTGGTCCAGTTGTTTCCTGCGAGGTCGAACTCACCGTTGACCATGTTGTTCCAGAGTGAATCGGAGTCGATGACCTTGAGGTCGATGTCGATACCGATCTCCTTGAGGCTGACCATGATGCCGTCTGCGAAGTCTGCAAGACCTCTGTTGGTGTAGGTCAGGTACAGCAGCTTGATGTTCTTTCCGTCCTTTTCACGGATGCCGTCTCCGTCGGTGTCGACATAACCGGCTTCGTCGAGGATCCTGTTTGCCTCAGCGACATCGTAGGGATCGACGTCGACGAGGTTCTCATAGCCGTATGCCAGTCCGGAAGGCAGGCAGGAATATCCGGGTGTGTAAAGGCCGCCGAGGGTGACGTTGCAGAGCGTGTCGTCATCAAGAGCCTTGAGGATCGCGTGACGGAGAACGGGGTCTGCGAGGATTCCGTTGTGGTTCATGTATGCGAAACCGCAGCGGACGCCCTGAGCGATGGAAACGTTGTAGTTCTTGTCTTCCTTGAACATCTTCAGATCAGCTGCTGAAGTGATGTTCTCGACCAGGTCGACGTCTCCGCTCTGAAGAGCCATGGTCTTTGCGCCGGCATCTCCGAGGTAGTAGATCTCGAGCTTGTCGAAGGGAACTTCTCCGTTCCAGTAATATTCGTTGCGTACGAGGGTCGCGGATACCTTTGCCTCATAATTCACGAGGGCATAGGGGCCTGTTCCGATGGGATGCTCATCCCAGTCGAAATCGCCTGTGGTATCCAGGATAGCGAATATGGGGTATGCCAGGTTCTTTCTGAGGTCGACCTGGGGAGCCTTCAGGACGATGGTGACCGTACGGGCGGCGTCATCGGCTGTCATGGACTCATAATCCATGTACTTCCTGGGACGGCTGGTTCCGGTCTCGTTGTTGTAGACGTTCTCGATGCTGGCGACTACCAGTGAAGGTGTAACATCGGTCCCGTTGCTGAACTTGAGTCCGTCACGGATATGTAATACCCATGTGATGTTGTCTTCTGTGGTGCAGTCATCGCACAGAGCGTACTGAATGGTCATGCTGTCATCGAACTTGAACAGGCACTCGCTCAGGCCCATACGCATGACGTCCCATGCAGCGTTGGTCTCGTCGCCGGGATCCAGCGTGCTGGCATAGCAGAAGCATCCGAATTTGAGAACTTTTTCGGAGCCGTCATCTCCCTTTCCTCCGCCGCAGCCGGTAAGCAGGCATACAGCGAGCAGTACGGAAAGGATGACACAAAGTGTCTTCTTCATAAAAATTTTCTCCTTAAAAATAATTTTTATATTTATATCGGGCCGTTCCGCTTCCGTCCCGGTATAAGCTTGGGTGTTTTGAACGCGCTCTACAGCCAGGTGTGCTCCGTCAGGTCGCGGAAGTTCTCAAAGGTGGCGTCCTTGTTGTACTCCACCATGACTTCCATCAGGGCCTTGGTGCTGTAGATGTTGTCATAGATGTTTATGCTGCGGCTGTAGAGATCGTTGTAGGTCTCGGCACTGGTGGCGATCCAGAAATCCTGATACAGCCTGAAGGGTCTTCCCTCGGGCTTGAGGAAGTCCGCGTGGCCCGTGCATGCGTTGTACATCGCAGCGAAGGAGGGTCCCACCGTGGCGGAGAACTTTCCTATAACGATGTCGATCACGGGATTGCCGTACTCGTCGAGCTGATTGAACCATTCGTAGTTCGGCTCGGTGAAGGAATCCACCACGCCGATGCGGATGTTCTGTCCCTGGGCCTTTTCCGCCTCGATGACATCGGGAATGACCAGGTTGAGGGACAGCGCCCCCAGGATCACGTCATAGTGGTTGTCCGCTATGAGTTTCCGAAGGGCCTCCAGGTTCTCTCCTCTCAGATATCCCGGGAAGATGGTTATGCTCACATTGCTCCTTCCCGTCTCGACCTGAGTCACCTCGGTGATGGAAGCCAGGTCATAGACCTCATCCGGGAGCTTTAGATTGTATGTGCCCTTGATCATGTCGAGCATTCCGAGAACTCGGTCGACGTGCATCTGGTTGCCCACGCTGATGCCTCCCGCGATGATCAGGTAGTTCGTGGCGGACGTGGCAACGGCGTTGGTCAGGTATCCGGCCATGACCTTGCCGGCCTGGTACTCCATACCCGAGGAAGGTCCGATGATGCCGAGAAAACTCTCATGGGCGCAAGCTTTGTCGAACATGCCGCTGCTGATGCTGCCGGAGCCCCTGACATAGTACATGCCAAGTTCGTCCGTAACGGCCAGGACCTGATCCAGGTCGGTACTGAGGAACGAGATGATCCCCGGTACGCCCTGTTCATGGAGCTGGCGGATGAATGCTATCTCGTCTTCGGTCTCGGTGATGGATGAGGAGTAGATGAAACTCACATCGAACGCGGGGCCGAGATATTCCTCAAAGTACTTGCGGAACGAAAGGACCTCCGCGTCCTCCGTATTGTATACGGAAACGCCGAAAACCAGTTCCTTCTTCGCGGGTGCCTGTGACGAAGAACAGCCCGCGATCACCGCGACCGCCAGGATGATCACCAGCAGGAAAGCGATTAGTCTGTTTTTTTTCATTTGTCCTCCTTTTCTGCCTTTGTGTACAGGTGGCATGCCACCTCATGGCCGTCGGCCATCTTGATGAGCTGAGGATTCTCCTTCTTGCATATCTCCATGCACTGGTCGCAGCGGTCCTGGAAGGGACAGCCGACGGGCACATCCAGAGGAGACGGGATCTCGCTCTCTATGCTGTCGATCTTCTTGGAGAAATCCATGTTCAGATCGAAAATGGCGCCTAAAAGGGCTTTGGTGTAGGGATGCAGTGCTCCGTCCTTTATCCTGTCGGAAGGAAGGATCTCAACGATGTTGCCGAGGTACATGACAGCAGCCCTGTGGGACATCTGGCTCACCAGTGCCATGTCATGGCAGATGAAGCCTATGGCGATGTTGTGCTCCTTCTGAAGCTTGACCAGAAGCTCGATGACGGTCTTCTGGACGCTGACGTCCAGGGCGCTGGTGGCTTCGTCGCACATCACGATATCCGGCTCTATGGCCAGGGCCCTGGCGATACCGACTCTCTGGCGCTGTCCGCCGCTCATGTTGTGGGGATAGCGGTCCGCGAAATCACCGGGCAGTTCCACCATCTCCAGAAGCTGTCTGGCTCTCGTGTCCACCTCGCTCTTTTTGATCATGCCGAAGTTGAGAAGGGGCTCGCACAGGATATCCTTTATCTTCATCTTCGGATTGAACGCCAGGGCGGGATCCTGGAAGACCATCTGTATGTGACGGCGGTGCTGTCTTAAGGCTTCTCCCTTCAGATGGGCTATGTTCTGGCCGAGGCATATGATCTCTCCCTCGCTGGGAGTATCCAGGGAAAGGAGCATCCTCATAAGTGTGGACTTTCCGCAGCCTGACTCGCCGACTATGCACAGGGTCTCCCCGCGGTACAGTTCAAGGTTTATGTTGTTGTTCGCCAGCAGGAAACGTCCGCCCGAAGCCGGGAAACGGCGGGTGACGTTTTTGACGCTAAGGACAAGTTCTCTCTCAGACATAACGCAATCCCTCCAGTGTAGGTACCGAATTCATAAGGTTGCGGGTATAGGGATCCTGTGAATGGTGCAGGATATGATCCCTGTCGCCGCTGTCCACGACTTTTCCGTGCTGCATCACTATTATCTTGTCTCCCATGTACGCGGCGACGCCGATGTTGTGGGTGACTATGATGATCGCGGTGCCGAATTCGTCCCTGAGCTCCATCATCTGCCTGACGATCTGCGCCTGGGTGGTGACGTCCAGGGCGCTGGTGGGTTCGTCCGCCAGAAGAAGCTTGGGGTTGAAGGTCATGGCCATGGCGATACCGACCCTCTGGCGCATACCGCCGGAGAGCTGGAAGGGATAGCTGTTCATCACGTTGTCCGCGCTGGGCAGCCTCATCCTGGTGAGCATGTCGCAGGCCATGTCCCATGCCTCCTGCTTGGTGCATTCCTTGTGGAGGCGTATGTAGTCGACGTACTGTCCGCCGATCTTTCTGATTGGATTGATCATGGCTCCGGAATCCTGGAAGATCATGGATATCTGGCTACCTCTCAGGCTCTGCCACTGCTTCACGTCGTATGACAGAAGGCTGGTGCCGTTGAAGACTATGTCTCCCTCCGAGACCTTTCCTCCGCCGGGCAGAAGGCCCAGGACGGCGCGGATGACCGTGGTCTTTCCGCTTCCGGATTCACCGACTATCGAAACGATGTCGCCCTCGTTCATGCTGAGGGAAACATGCTCGACGGTGGGCTTGGGGTTATTTCCGTAGGTTATCGAAATATCTTTTATATCAAGTAACATCTGCTCCACCTCCTGTCATTCCTGTCTGACGTCCAGGACATCCCTGAGACTGTCGCCGAGAAGGTTGAAGATGACCACGATGACCAGGATCGCGAGACCCGGGAAGATCATCAGCCAGGGGGCGTGCTGCATCCAGGCCCTTCCTTCGTTCAGCATGTATCCCAGCTCAGGCATTGGGGGCTGAGCTCCGAATCCCAGGAACGAGAGTCCGGCCAGCTCCAGCATCATTCCGCCGATATCGGTGGCAGCTGTGATGACCATGGTGGGCAGGATGTTCGGGAGCATGTACTTTCTGAGGATGTAGGGGACCTTGGAACCGGTGACCACCGCCGCGGACACGTAATCCACATGGCGGACCTTGAGCACGAGGCTGCGGGCCATCCTGGCGTACTTTGTCCATGAAACTATGGAGATGGCTATGATGGCGTTCTTGATGCTGGCCCCCAGTATACCGGCCACCGCTATGGCCAGTACCATGCCCGGGAAGGCGATCATCATGTCCGACATCCTCATTATCACAGCGTCGACCCATCCTCCGAAGTATCCGGAGAGTATGCCCATGAGGCTTCCGAACACCAGGATTATGACCACCACCGTGAAGGCTGACACCATCGAGATGCGGCTGCCGTAGAGGACTCTTGAGAAGATGTCGCGGCCGAGCTTGTCGGTGCCGAACCAGTGCTCGGCGCTGGGTTTCTGCAAAGCTCCCGTAAGATCGGCTGCATAGGGATCATAGGGGGCGATGAGCGGTGTCAGCAATGCCACCAGGACGATCAGCAGGGCAAGGGAGGCGAACAGCACGAACAGCTTGTTCTTTTTAACGAATGCTTTGAATTTTTCCATGTCTCAGCTCCTTGCTCTGATCCTGGGATCGACCAGATAATATGAAATGTCCACCAGAAGGTTCACGACCATATAGATCAGAGCCACCCAGAGCACGTATCCCTGTACCAGATTGTAGTCGTAGTTCAGTATCGCGCTCACCGCCAGATTTCCGAGGCCCTGGTATCCGAAGATGACCTCCACCACAGCGGTACCTCCGAGGAGGCTTCCGAGGGAAAGGCCCAGCATGGTGATCAGGGGCAGCAGGGAATTCGGGAACACCTGCTTCCAGAGGATCTCTCTTTCGCTGGCACCCCTGGCGCGGGCTCCGATGACATAGTCCTGATGGAGCTCCTCCAGGACGGCGGTACGCACCTGGCGGGTATACTTGCTGGCCATGGCGAATGCCAGCGTGACAGCGGGAAGGATTATCTTCTTAAAGCCGCCTCCGGCGGAGACCACCGGCAGCCAGCCGAGTTTAAGACATATGAAATAGAGGAGGAGAAGCCCCACCCAGAAGTTGGGCATGGAGACTCCCACGAAGGATGCTCCTCTCACGATAAAGTCTATGGGTTTGTTCTGATGGACCGCGGAAAGCATTCCGAGGGGCACAGCGACTATCATCATGAGAGCGAGGGACAGCAGTGAGAGTTTCAGCGTGGGCCACAGCCTCGCCGAAAGAAGCTGCGCGACGGGCTTGCCCGTGGAATATGAGTGACCGAAGTCTCCTTTGAGGCAGTTGCCGAGCCAGCGGAAGTACTGTACGAGCACGGGATCGTTAAGTCCGAGCTCTTCCCTGATCTCATTCATTACAGCTTCGGAAGGCATGGTGCCCGAAGCCGCGAACATGGCACGGACCGGATCGCCGGGGGCCATGTAGATAAGGATAAATGTCAGGAAGCTAATGCCGATCAGCACCAGAAAGATCTGTAGAAATCTGCTCAGCATCTGTTTTTTGTTCATGACCTTCTCCCTCCTTTGAAATATTTATTGAAATAATACTTGGATGCTCTGTATGGGATCATTCCTCCGAGGCCAGAAGCCCGTATGCCACCATGGCGTCGCCGGGTTCCAGCGCCAGGGCCTGGGTGTAGTACAGGACGTAGCAGTCATCCTCCGCGGGATATTCCCTGATGAAGTTGCCGAAGATATCCTCCAGCCTTCCGAGGCTCTCTCCCTTTTTAACGATGCTGCCGCACTTGACGGCGGGATACCAGAGGCCTTCCCTCTCGGCTTCGAGATATATTGTCTTGTGGAACACCCTTCTTTTGAGGGCGGTGTCGTACACCACATCCTCCGCGGGGTACATCCCGAAATGATCGAGAAGGAGCCTGATATCGTCATAGTCAGCCTTCACCTCCGCCTCGGTGCAGAACACTCCGCAGCCGCGTTCCAGGAGCATCGCGGGCTTGTCGAAGCCGTGGACGAAGTAGCTGTACTCGCCGTTATCGGCATGGGACTCGATGAGGAAGCCCACATTGGTCGCCTTCGCCGCCGCCAGAGCTTCTTCGCGCACCGGCTCGTGATGGGGCCAGAAGATGAGCGGGGTCATCATCTCCTCCGCTCCGCCTCCGTGAAGATCGAAAACGAAGTCCACGTTGGGGAATATCTCCTTTACGAACCAGGCCTGTATCCTCTGTCCTGCGGTGCCGTTCTCATCCCCGGGATAACCGGCATTGAGGTTGTAGCCGTCCTCCGCCACCAGGCGGTAGCAGTGGGTGCGGAAGCCGCTGTAGTTCACGCAGTGCATGAAAATGATGTTTCCGGAGAGCTTCGCGGGATCGATGGCCTTCGCCGCCCTTATGACGGCGGGCACTCCGTTGTACTCACCGTTATGGATGCTGGCGGATACCAGTACGGTCTTTCCCTCTCCCGCTCCGCAGATGAGGGTGGCAGGGATCTCATAGGATCCGTCGTGATCGAAGCCTTCCACCTTCGCGGCATTTTCTATGCCGTCCATGGGTACCCTCAGAACCGTCTGAAGCTTTTCGCCTCCCTTCAGACAGTTTCCGAGAATGGTCCATTCCTTCATTATCGTTTCCTCCCATTTTTAAAATAAAAAGGTCTGCGGCATCCGATGGATGCGCAGACCGTATTTCCTGCAATAAAAATGACATCACTCCAAGGGTCCGTGGAATTATGATCGATACCGGCACAGGCAAGTCTTCTGACTCTTGGATCAGCGCATTTTCCCGTCTTCCCGGATCTCTCCAGTGACATTATGGGAAATGCTCCCCAATTACAGCGGCGGCTCCGTCCGGGGTTCTCACCCGGTTCCTTATTATCTCCCTGACGGGAGACCAGTGCCTACATATTCTGTTATTAAAGCCATTATATTACCTCAATGTTATTTAAGTCAATAGCGCCCATCTTTTTTTCTCAACTTGGAGATTATTGCGTTCAGAGCATTGCAACTTTATTATAATATCTGTACAATAGTATAAAATGATCGAATTCATAACACAGAAAAATGGAAAAGAGGTAAAGACCAATGTTCGTAAAGATACCGTTTTCAGAGCAGGAAATGAGGGTGGTGGACGTCTCCATAGGCTACATGGGAGCAAAGACCGAGATCAGAAACACCCCCGTATCCAGAAGAGAAAATATGATGTCGCTGTTCCGCGACCGCAAATCCTTCTGGATCCCCACATCCAGTGAGATAGGCAGCATCCAGGGGCCCTGGGACAAGCATCTGTCCAGAGGCGTCAGAGGGGACTTCGTCGATGACTTCGGCATCCAGTGGGTATACGAGCCCGTGGCGGGAGGCTCCATAGTAAGGGGCGACGCTCCCCAGCTTCTCGACGACGTCAACAACTGGAGGGAAAAGGTGATACTCCCCGATGTGGACAAGTGGGAATGGGAAGAGATGGCCGAA
>CADBPP010000026.1 GCA_902796565.1 uncultured Eubacteriales bacterium
CGTGGAGGGACTGTGCAAGGTCATAAGCGATCTGAAGAATTCCGGCATGGAGATCATCATCGTATCCTCCGGAGCCATCGGAATGGGTGTGGGGAAGCTGTCCCTGCCGGGCAGGCCGGATGACATGGCCACAAAGCAGGCAGCAGCCGCCGTGGGACAGTGCGAGCTGATGTACGAGTATGACAAGCTCTTCGGCGAATACAACCATGTGGTGGCCCAGATACTGATCTCTGCCTCCGACTTAAGGAGCGATACCCGTTACCACAACTTCATCAACACCCTCAACAGGCTCCTCGAGCTGGGGACCATCCCCATCATAAACGAGAACGATACCATCGCCACAGAAGAGATAGTCATAGGAGACAACGACACCCTGGCCGCCATAGTGGCGGAGAGCGTCAGCGCGGACCTTCTGATACTGCTCTCCGACATAGACGGGCTCTATTCCGCCGATCCCCACAGGGATCCCGATGCGCAGCTCATCACCACCGTGACGGAGCTCACGGATGAGATCATGGCCCTGGGAGGAGACCCGGACTCATCCCTCGGTACCGGAGGGATGAAGACGAAGCTCACCGCGGCGAAGATCGCCACCGAGAGCGGATGCGACATGATCATCATGAACGGCAGCGATCCGGAGGCGCTCTACAGCGTGGCAGAGGGAAAGAGCGTGGGAACAAGATTCTACGCGAAAAAGAGGGCATGACATGGAAGTCAGAGATATGCTCATAAACGCCGCCTCGGCGAGGAGCTTCATGCGCACCCTGGACACGGACGCGAAGAACAGGGCCCTGTACGCCATGGCTGAGCGTCTCATCCGGGATACGGATATCATACTGGAGGCAAATGAAAAGGACATGGCCGGCGCGCAGGGATCGATCAGTGAGGTCATGCTGGACAGGCTGAAGCTGGATCCCGGGCGCATCGCTGACATGGCGGAAGGCATCAGAAACGTAGCCTCCCTGGAGGATCCCGTGGGAAGAGTGCTGGAGGAATCCGTGGGAGCCGAAGGCATCTCCATCAGAAAGGTAAGCGTCCCCATGGGAGTGGTGGCCATCATCTACGAGTCCAGGCCCAACGTGACCTCGGACGCGGCGGCGCTGTGCCTCAAGAGCGGCAACGTATGCGTCCTCCGAAGCGGAAAGGAAGCCTTCCGCACCGCCCATGTTATAACGGATTCCATGAGAAGCGCCCTGAAGGAATGCTCACTGCCGGAGGATATCATCTGCATGGTGGACGATCCCTCCCGGGAAAGCGCAACTGCGCTGATGAAGGCAAACGGCCTGGTGGACCTTCTCATCCCCAGAGGCGGAGCGGGTCTCATAAAAAGCTGTGTGGAGAACGCCACCGTTCCCGTGATCGAGACCGGAGTCGGGATCTGCCATATATACGTGGACGGCAGCGCAGATCAGGATATGGCCCTGAAGATAATCGACAACGCCAAGACCCAGAGGCCTTCGGTTTGCAACGCCATGGAGGTGCTGCTGGTCTCGGAGGACATAGCGGAGGACTTCCTCCCGAAGGTAAAGGAGCTCCTGGTCGACAGGAGAAAATCTGACGGGAAGATACCGGTGGAGCTGAGGCTGTGCGAAAAAGCGGCAGGGATCATCCCGGGGACGAAAGCGGGCGAAAGGGATTTCGACACGGAGTTTCTGGATTACATCCTGGCCGTGAAGGTGGTGTCGGGAGTCGGGGAAGCCTGCCGCCACATAGAGGAGCACTCCACGAGGCACTCCGAGGCCATAATCGCCTCCGACCCCGAAAGACAGAAGTACTTCACGTCAAATGTGGACAGCGCAGCGGTATACGTCAACGCCTCCACCCGTTTCACCGACGGAGGGGTCTTCGGCCTCGGCTGTGAGATGGGCATATCCACCCAGAGGCTCCACGCCAGGGGGCCCATGGGGCTTAGGGAGCTCAATACATACAAGTACATAATCACCGGAAACGGTCAGGTAAGGAGATAAGCCATGGAAAGAACATACGGATTCATCGGATGCGGAAATATGGGAGGCACCCTTGCCGCCTGCGCCGCGAAGGCCGCCGGGGGGAGCAGCATCCTGGTAAACGACAGGGATGCGGACAAGGCCCTGGCTCTTCAGAAGGAATGGGGAGCAAGACCCGTGGAAATAACGGAGCTCGCTGAGCGGTGCGACATGATATTCCTGGGGGTGAAGCCCCAGATGATGGAAGACATGCTCGGCGAGATAAGGGACGTCCTCGCCGGGAGAGGCGACCGCTTCGTGCTGGTGAGCATGGCGGCGGGCCTTTCGGTCTCCGACATAAAAAGGATGGCCGGGGACTGGCCCGTCATACGCATCATGCCGAATCTGGCGGCATCCGTGGGAGAAGGAATGATCCTTTACTGCAGCGAGGGAGCTGAAGCGGAGGAACTGGAGGAATTCTGCGA
>CADBPP010000027.1 GCA_902796565.1 uncultured Eubacteriales bacterium
ACCCATGAGACCCAAAAGAGTACTGCCTGTCATATTGTCATTAATGCTGTTTATCGGCTCCTTCGGGATAGCTGTTCCCGCAGCCGAGGCGGAAGAGATCACAGTGGTCACCGCCGCCATGAGCCCTGAACCGGGAGATCTGGCGGTGGTCGGAAGCATGATCGCCTATCCGTTGTTTTCCACCACTTCCACGGGATCCGCCCTGGTGGAGGGCCTGAGCGCCGACTGGGAGCGAAACGGTGTCGACGTGGATGACGGAAGCTTTTTCGAAGGCACCTGGCGTCTCTGGGTGCCGGTGGTCATAGACGGCGGCCTGTTCCCGACGGACACACTGTCCGATTCGGTAAAGCTCATCGTCAACGGCATCGAGTGGAAACTGGATCACGTGACCCACGCTGACAGCGAGGACCCGGATGAAGTCGCATGGTTCTATTATCCGAATGATTTCGTGCTTACGGGAGGCCCCCTCACGTTTGTGAAATCATACGAGTGGGATATCCCTCAGACCGTTAAGGGCGTCCCCATTACCCCCATAGACGTTTCCTCCGGCGTAGGAGGAGGGAAAAAGCCATATAAGTTCACCAAACTTTACGGTCCCTCATGGATCAGCGTGTCCGAGGACGGTATTATCACCGGCACCAACAGTTCCTACGGCATCAACCAGATGCTGGGCATACAGGTCACGGATGACAACGGGGATACGGCAACGATCACTCTGGACGTGGATCTGACCAAGAAGGATGACCGGGAGGATATCGGTTACATAGAGGTAAGCTGGCCGGAGATGGCCGGAATGCTGAGTGCGGGGAAGACGGTATCCTCCGGCGGCCTGACCGTGAATTATCCCGATACGGTGAAAATACAGAGCGGATACTGGGAAAAGTATGATGATGAATCATATGGGTTCATAAAGGTGGAGGACGGCGAGACCTTCGGTCCTGGAGCATACCGGTTCCATCTGAGCGTGTATGCCGACGGGGAGAAATACCTGATGACGGCACCGGAGCTGAAAGTGGATACATTCCCGTGGAACCTGGACGAGACATGGTCCACCCTCGGTAGGGAGGGAGCTGACTTCTCCTCCGACGCCTTCGATATTTACCAGACCCTGCATACTGTCGTTGTTTCGGGTGTAACGCCCCCCGTATCCGGCAGCCCCCTTACCCTGGACGGGATAGGTATCTCAACGGAGGGAGCATATATCAATGTCGCCCACTGGATGAGATACGACAGTGAAAAGGACGATTATATTGTTTGCGACGGCTTGACAGCCGAGGATTCCGTCACCTACTATCTGGATCTTGACATAAGGACCCGGGATTATTACACTGTGGATTCATCCGTTTACGTCAACGTGGGAGGATACCATCCGCCCACGGTACAGACCGTTTATCTGGGCAGCGACCATATCTTCGTCAGGTGCCCGATCCAGGCAGCCGAAAGCTCGAATAAACTCTATGTGGTGACGGCGGGCAGCCTGAACGTACGAGCCGGAGCTTCGAGCTCCTCGCAGCGCGTGGGAGGCCTGGTATACGGCGACGGGGTGAAGGCCCTGGCGGTATCGGGGCAGTGGGTGCTGGTGCAGCACGGCTCCGTAACGGGCTGGGTGCCCAGGGAATACCTGGCGCTGACGTACTCGGAGGAGACTGCCATCAAGCCCACATGGTATACGGTGACCGCAGGGGCTCTAAATGTCAGAAGCGGTCCCGCCACGTCATATGAACGGATCGGTGGATACACCGAAGGCAAAAAGGTGCTGATCACGGGAAGGCTTATGGACGGTGAGAACAATGAGTGGCTGGTGACCGACTACCTCGATCAGGTGGGATTCATGATGGCCAAGTATACCGAGGGCGAGAGCGCCGAAATGGACACCGGCATCGTCAAGTTCTCCCTGGATTTCGATTTCCCGACTTCGCCTTCGGACGAGATCAATTACGCCGTCTCCACCGGGGACAGCGTGAGTCTTACGGATCAGAACTTCACGGACGAGGGCAGCGGGGTGTTTTCCGTCGCGATCTATCCCGACGATGCAAGAAACTTCCGCAGCCTCACCGCAGCTGATATCACGCTGCCGGAGGGCATCGGGCTTAAGATAGTGCAGATGTTCCTGGAGACCGACGGAAGCATCCGGCTGTGGCTCGCCCCGACGGATGCCGGGAAGGAATACTCTCTCACCGAGGCGCCGGGAGATACCTGGACGAAGGAGAGCGGTAAGGACATGGCCCTCACCCTAAAGAGCAATATCGGTGACGAATACACCTTCTCCCTCTTTTCCGGTCTCTTCATGGACGGTGCCGAGGTGGATCCCGCCTGCTACACCGCATCCGCCGGGAGCCTCAGACTGTTACTGAAGGCGGAGTATCTCGATACCCTCTCTCCCGGAGACCATGTGCTGGAGGTAAAATTCGAGGACGCCTCCGTCAGGATCCCCTTCAGGGTGGCCGCGGCTCCTTCCGCCGAGAGAAGCACCCAGCCTGACACGGGAGTCGGCAGCAACATGCTTCTTTACATGATGCTTCTGGTATTCTGTGCTCTCTGTGCCGTAAAGGCAATGTCAGAGAGAAAGAAAACACCGGAGCGTTAAGAGGAGTTTCGGAAGGGAAGACAATGCGGTGAAAATAAATCCGTTAAACTGGATAAAGATGAAGCTGTTCCTGTTCAGGAAGATGAGCGCGCGCGGGGACCTGTGGGAATTCTGGTGCGGCATGTGCGCAGCCCGTATCGCGGATCCCGACGGAAAGCTGGAATGGGCCGGATACTGTCCCCGCTGCGGCAGCGGAGGACGTTCCGAATACATCAGAGCGTTCTGGCTGGAAAAACTGCTCTTCCTGCACAACCTTCAGGACGTGTACTGGAAGAATACCGGATACGCGCCCGCCGGGAAAAAAGCCAGGCAGGCCGCGGTGCTGAGTATGATGACGGAAAAAATGGGTAAGTAAAAGAAGAGAGGAACTTTTCCGCGGAAAGGTTCCTCTTTATCATATGTGCTACTGTTTTTCTGGTCTCCAGGTGCTCTTCATCCCCGCGGTCATGTTGAATACCAGATGATCCGCCGTGGTGTACTTCGTATCCACGCAGTAGAAGCCGTTGCGGACGAACTGGAAGCGCTCTGCCGGCAAAGCGTCCTTAGCGCTGATCTCGATATAGCCCGTCTTTACCTTCAGGGAATCGGGATTGACGTTGTCAAGGAGGTTCGGGGAATCGGCACCGTCCTTTATCAGATTCCCCAGTTCGTGGATCTCGCATTCGACGTTCTCGTCCGCACTGACCCAGTGGATGGTGCCCTTTACCTTTCTTCCGGTAAAGCCGCTTCCGCTCCTGGTGGCGGGATCGTAGGTGCAGGTCACTTCGGTGACGTTTCCGGCTTCATCCTTGACGCATCCGGTGCAGGTGACGAAATACGCTCCCATGAGCCTCACCTCATTTCCCGGGAAAAGTCTGTAGTACTTCTTCGGGGGGACTTCCTCGAAATCGGCCCTTTCGATTAGCAGGTGCTTTGAGAAGGGGACCTTCCTGGCCTCGGAGGCCTCGTCGTCCATGATGTAGGGCACGTCGATGTACTCTATTTCTCCCTCGGGCCAGTTTTCTATGGTGAGCTTCACCGGATCGGTGACTCCCATGATCCTCTTCGACGTCTTTATCAGATCGTCCCGGATGAAGTAGTCGAACTGGGAGCGGTCAATGACGGAATCCGCCTTGGCGACGCCGATCTCGTTCATGAAGTTTTTGATGGCTGCCGGGGTTATGCCCCTTCTCCTCATGCCGCAGATGGTGGGCATCCTCGGATCGTCCCATCCGTCCACCACTCCGTTTTCCACCAGGGCTCTTAAGTATCTCTTGGATGTGATGGTATTGGTGACGTTCAGCCGGGCGAATTCTATCTGGCGGGGCCTTTTAACTTTGTAATCGTCCAAGTTCGAGAGGACCCAGTCGTACAGGGGGCGGTGATCCTCGAACTCCAGGGAGCACAGGGAATGGGTGATGCCCTCTATGGCGTCCTCGATGGGATGGGCGTAGTCGTACATGGGGTAGATGCACCACTCGGTCCCGGTGTTGTGATGGGCCTCGTAATTGATGCGGTAGATCACGGGATCCCGCATGTTCATGTTGGGGCTGGCCATGTCTATCTTTGCCCTGAGGACCCTGCTGCCGGCGGGATACATGCCGTTTTTCATGTTCTCGAACAGTTCCATGTTCTCATCAACGCTTCTGTTTCTCCAGGGGCTGTCCTTACCGGGCTCGGTGAGAGTGCCCCTGTTGGCCCTGATCTCCTCCGGGGTCTGGTCGTCCACGTAGGCGAGGCCCTTCGCGATGAGCTCCTTCGCGTACTCGTAGTCCTTCTGGAAGTCGGAGCTGGCCCAGTACAGGCCGTCCCACTCGTAACCCAGCCATTTGATGTCCTCCTGGATGGCGTCCACGTAGGATACGTCCTCCTTGGAGGGGTTGGTGTCGTCGAAGCGGAGGTTGCAGCGGGAGCCGTAGCGCTCCTTCACCGAGAAGTTGATGGATATGGCCTTGGCGTGGCCTATGTGCAGGTAGCCGTTGGGCTCCGGCGGGAACCGGGTATAGATATCTTCAGGAGCGTACTTTCCATCCGCGATATCCCGGTCT
>CADBPP010000028.1 GCA_902796565.1 uncultured Eubacteriales bacterium
TCCCGCAGCCGGCAGGAACTGTGGCTGAAGGGGGAGACCAGCGGCAACTATCAGCACATAGTATCCATCACAGCGGACTGTGACCTGGACGCTCTTGTCGTGAGAGTGGAACCGGACGGTCCCGCCTGCCACACGGGAAGCTTCTCATGCTTCAGCGCACCCCTATGGCACAGCGATGAGCTGGAGGAGTTCTCCTCCGAGAGTCTGTATGAGCTGATAAAGGGAAGAAAGACTGACCCGCAGGAAGGAAGCTACACCACATACCTTTTCGACAAGGGCCTGGACAAGATCCTCAAGAAGGTGGGGGAGGAATCCACCGAGGTCATAATCGCAGCCAAGGGAGGGGATCGCAAAGAGACCATATATGAGATAGCGGACCTCTACTACCATGTCATGGTACTGATGGCCGATCAGGGCATCAGCTGCGGCGAGATCATGGAAGAGCTCAAACAGAGGCATGTGATAGACCATAAGGTCAAGCAGGAGAAGATGGTGTGAGCGCTTTAAGGGATTACCACATGCATACCTGCTTCTGCGACGGGAAAAGCGACATGGAGAGCATGGT
Organism: uncultured Eubacteriales bacterium; assembly: GCA_902796565.1. Taxonomy (GTDB): domain Bacteria; phylum Bacillota; class Clostridia; order Eubacteriales; family Anaerofustaceae; genus RUG14186. The sequence goes on from CADBPP010000028.1 coordinate 566, forward strand.
CGTCTCCGCCGTGGAAAAGGGCCTCGAGTGCGTGGGCATAGCGGTGCACAGCTACACCTGGTTCGATGAGTCCTACTGTATTTCCCGGGAAAACATTCCCCGCTTCATAAGTCTTGCCGGAGAGATGAAGGAGAAGTATGCGGAGCGTATCAGGGTATTCTGCGGGGTGGAGCAGGACATTTACTCCGAGGAGAGCACGGAAGGCTTCGACTATGTGATAGGCAGCGTCCATTATCTGAAGATCGCTGATAGATTCCTTCCTGTGGACGAGGACGCGCCGACCCAGAGGAGCATCATCCGGGAGGTCTTTGACGGGGATGCCATGGGAATGGTGAGAAGCTACTTCGATACCGTCGGGGAGGTATACGAAAGGACACATTGCGATATAGTGGGGCATTTCGATCTCGTGACGAAATTCATCGAGAAGGATCCGGCCTTCGATACGGCCTCTGACGGGTACCTAAGATCCTGGAAGGAAGCCGCGGACAGGCTCCTTCCTTCGAAAGCGCTTTTCGAGATAAACACCGGGGCCATCAGCCGCGGCTACCGCAGCGGCCCCTATCCATCGGAGGATATCATCTCATATCTGTCGGGACAGGGAGCGGGGCTGATCCTTTCCAGCGACGCCCACAGCCCGGATGATATAGCGTACGGATTCGGCACTTACGGGCATCTTGCCACAGCGGAGTTCGATCCATCCGCAAAACATTAAAAGATCAGGCACACCGCGAGGGTGTGCCTGTCTGCTTTCGGTTTTATTTGATGAGCGCTTTCAGCTCGTCATAGAAGTGGATATCCTTGTACTCCGGGGTCATGCACACGGCGTCCCCGTCGGCTGTCGACATCCATGTATTGCCGTAGAGGAGTCCGTCGCTCTTGCCTATCACGCTGGGATGCAGGGTCAGGATCATGTTCGGCACGATGGGCATGTGGTTGGGCACGCCTATGTTCACTCCGTCACCGAGGTCGATGCCCATGCCGTGGCCCGACCAGATGCCTACGGTGCAGCCGTTGTCGGCCACCACCTTTTCCACCGCTGCGGCCACGTCGGAGATGGTCCTTCCGGGCCTGAATTCCTTCACCGCGGCGGCTTCAGCCTTCTTGATGACCGCCAGTATCTGCTGGGCCTCAGGTTCCGCGTCATGGCTCATGAAGATGGGACGGACCAGCTGTGTCCAGTATAGGTTCTCACCTCCGACCTCCGCTGAGTATATGAACATGCCGTCTTCCTTTACCGTCACCCTGGTGGGCCTGGTGATGAAAGTATGGGGCTTCAGGGTCCTGGTGAGCACCAGCATGTCCTGAGCGCCGTGGGCCCTGAGGAATCCTTCCGCGCCTCCGATCAGCTCATTCTCGCTGACTCCGGGGGCGATGTGCTTTACTATGTACTCGAAGGAGGCGGCGGCCACCTTGCCGGTCTCACGGATGCATTCGAGTTCATACTCGGATTTGCATGCGCGCTTGAAGGTGAATTCATAGGTCACGTCGACATATTCGCAGTCGATCTTTTCCAGCTGCCTGTTGAGGCCCACAGACACCTCATTTGGTTCGTAGCGGCCGATACGGGGCTTTGCCTTTCCCAGCTCCCTGATCTTCTGGTCGATGATCTCCACTCCTCCGCAGAGGACATTTTCCTCGGGGAGCCAGGTGACCATCTGGGCGTTGTACTGCTGTCCCACCGTCGGGACCACCAGGAAGGGAAGGTCGCCCTTCTTCTTGAAGATGTAGGCGCTTCTGGTGATCAGAGTGTAGCCCGTCATGTACTTCACGGGGACCTGACGGGTCTGGGCCGATGTGGAGATGAAGAATACCGCGTCAAGGTCATTCTCATCGATCAGCTCATCGATCAGAGCCATTCTTCGTTCATACTCTTTGTAAAGAATATCGTTCATGTGTTTCTCCTTTCTTTGCTGTCCGGGATCCATTTTTGTACTTTTCAATAATTAGTATATGTTTAGGGCTCTGCATTGTCAAGCACAATCACGGCGCGTGCTGCGGAAGGCAAAGGAAAAGGCACGGTCGCCCGTGCCTTATGAGTATTTAATCTTTTTCAATAATATCTTCTTTCGTTCTCTATGGTGGTGCTCCTGCCGTGGCCGCTGTAGACCGCCGTCTCATCCGGCAGCGCCATGAGTTTGTTATGGATGCTGCTCATCAGCTGTATGTAGCTTCCGGAATACAGGTCGGTCCTGCCGGCTCCCGCGAAGAAAAGCGTATCCCCGGAAAAGAGGACATGGTCCTTTTCACTGAGGTAGCATACGGAGCCCCTGGTGTGGCCCGGAGTTGCGATGACCCTGAATGAGAGTTTCCCCGCTTCGATGGTCTCCCCGTCCGCAGCAGCAAGGGTGAGGGGCACTTCGGATACCTTATAGGTTATGCCGAAGGCGGAACTTGCGTCCTTCGCCCCCACGTAAAGCATCTCCCTGTCATCCTCGCTGAGGTACACATCCGTATCGAAGCAGTCCAGGTAGTCGCTGAGCCCCATGGTATGATCGAAATGGGCGTGGGTAAGAAGTATCGCTCTCAGGGTGAGGCCGGTGTTCATGATGTATCTCACCGCTTCCTCATCGTAGAAGGCGGGGTCTATGATGACGCAGTCCCCTCCTTCGGATACTATGTACATGTTGGTCCCGACGGGACCCTCTATGAATGTTTTTATATCCATGATGTTTCTCCCATGGGGATTATACCATAACACGGCACAAAGCAAAAAAGAAAACAGGATCCGCGATGCGGATCCTGTAAGTAACATAAGTCAGAATAATTATGCTCCGATGAGCTCCTTGGCCTTGATTGCTGCAGCGCCTGCATCGATTGCATATCCGTCAGCACCGATCTCATCTGCAAATGCCTGGGTGATGGGTGCTCCGCCGCACAGAAGCTTGAAGCTGTACTTGCCCTTGATCTCGTTGATGAATGCTGCGGTCTCCTTCATGGAATCCATGGTGGAGGTGAGCAGTGCGGAGAGTGCTACAACCTTAACATCGGGATTGGCTTCGATGGTCTCAACGAACTTCTCTTTGGGAACGTCAACACCGAGGTCGATCATGTCGAATCCTGCAGCACCGATCATTGTGCAGACCAGGTTCTTACCGATGTCGTGAAGGTCGCCCTTAACGGTTCCGATGATGCACTTGCCAAGGCTCTGTGCTCCGTCACCGGCGAGCAGGGGCTGAATAACTTCCATACCCTTGTTCATGGTCTTTGCAGCGATCAGCATCTCAGGAACGAAGATCTCGCCCTTGGAGAACTTGTCACCGACAACTCCCATACCGGCGATCATTGCTTCCAGAACTTCGGTGGGCTTTGCTCCCTCATCAAGAGCTTCCTGGCATGAACCAGCGATCAGCTTGGTCTTGTAATTCTCAACATTGGCCTTAACATCGTCTAACTTTGTCATTTTTTACCTCTCAAATAAGTTTTTCTTAAATTTCGGTCAACATATCCGGAGATGCGGTCTTTACATAACAAGGGTCGTCTCATGCTGCTTTACCTGATTTAGAGACTGTTTATGTATGACTAAAGATCCGTGTATGCTGCCGAATACTTTTCCTTACGCCTATATTATATACTTGATCACCGGAAAAAGGGAATGGATTCAACCAATAAACTGCTATTATGTAAAAAATAACTCAAAAAAAGGTCGTTTTATACCCTCCGGAGGCCTGTTTTGCCTCCACATTTTTAATAAAAACGCAAACAAACGAAAATCTCCATACCGCGGTATGTTAGTCCTGACTAAATTTGAGTGTCCGGCACATAAAAAATCACATTATCTGATTATATAATGTTCAGTAATTCGCATATAAGATTAGTCATTTTTAAAATCATTGTATCTGATATATAATAAATCACATTATATGATCATCTAATGTTAAGATATCTTCATATAAGATTAGTCATGATAAAATTGATTATCCGACACATAAAAAATCATATTATCTCATTATATAATGTTCAAATATTTGCATATAAGATTATGTATGTGCTATACTAATTAAAAGATACGGCTGCTTTACCGTTAAAGTAATAATAATTATTATAATAGGAGAAATAAACATGACCGTTGTAAACAAGAGAAAAACTCCGTTCCAGGAGTCAGAGCTCACAGTTATCGGTGAGAAGTCAGGTCTCTTCCCCACAA
>CADBPP010000029.1 GCA_902796565.1 uncultured Eubacteriales bacterium
CTGAACGTTCCCGCCGGAAGCGAGATCATAGGCAAGATCTTCGTGGTCATAAACAAGCTGGCGGTCCGCTACGGCATTTCCCAGAACGGGTTCCGCATCGTCAACAACATGGGCGAGGACGGAGGCCAGAGCGTCAACCATCTGCATTTCCATCTTATGGCGGGCAGAAAATTTTCATGGCCCGCGGGCTGATTTTTTGCGTCATTGTTATTGACTTGATCATGCTGTATGATATAATTATTAACGCGTCACGAGGACGTGACTAAACCAATGCAGAGGGGAGGGTAGAAGAAAGATGTCAGAAGTAAGAGTTCGTGAAGGCGAATCCCTGGAGAGCGCTCTGAAGAGATTCAAGAAGAAGACTGCATTGGCTGGTGTAATGGCTGAGATCAGAAAAAGAGAACATTACGAAAAACCAAGTGTAAGAAAGAAGAAGAAGGCAGAGGCTGCCAGAAAAAAGAGAAATAAGAGATAATGAATCTATCAGGTCTTCCGTAACGTTCGGAGGACCTTTTATTGATTTTTGAAAGGAGAGTTATCACTGTGAGTATCAAGGAACAGCTCATGGCTGACCTCAAGGCTGCCATGAAGGAAAAGGATGCCGTAAAGAAGAATGCCGTGACCATGATAAGGGCAGGTATACTTCAGGTGGAAAAGGACAACAAGGTGGATCTGGATGACGACGGAGTCATGGACGTCATCTCCAAGCAGCTCAAGCAGAGGAAGGACGCCCTGGGGGATTTCGTCAAGGCGGGCCGGGACGATCTGATCGAGCAGACCAACAGGGAGATCGCCATTCTCGAGCAGTATCTTCCGAAGCAGCTTTCCGCCGATGAACTGAAGGACATCGTGAAGGAAGCGGTGGAGCGGCTCGGTCTGTCCCAGATGAAGCAGATGAAGGAACTGATGGCGGACGTGCTCCCCCGCATCAAGGGAAGGGCGGACGGCAAGGCCGTCAGCGACGCCGCGAAGGATCTTCTCGGAAAGTGATCCATGGCCTATATCGTATCGAAATGTCTTTTCGGCTATGACTGCAAGTATGACGGCACGAACAATGAGAACGAAGCCGTGAAGGCCTTCTGCAGGGGGCACGAAGTGGTGCTCATCTGTCCGGAGCAGTTCGGCGGCCTGCCGACTCCCAGGGATCCCTCGGAGATAAGGAAAGAGGGGGAAGTGAGGAAGGTGTACTCCTCCCGGGGAGAGGACGTCACGAAGCAGTTCGAGACGGGGGCCCTCCTTGCTCTTCGGGCAGCGGATCTTTCGGGATGCGAGCTGTGCATCCTCAAGGAGAGCAGTCCCTCATGCGGAGTCCATTATGTTTACGACGGCACATTCAGCGGCAGGAGGATCCCCTCGGAGGGGCTGACAGCAAAGATGCTGAGGGAAGCCGGCTATAAAGTAATAAGTGAAAAGGATGTGGAAGACATTGAACGCGAACATAACAAGGGATGAAGCCCTGAAGCTTCTTCTTAAGTACAACAGCGAGCCTTTCCATATTTCCCATGCCCTTACCGTGGAGGGCGTCATGGGATGGTTCGCGGAGGAACTGGGATACGGAGAGGACTGTGAATTCTGGTCCCTGTGCGGCCTTCTGCACGATATCGATTTTGAAAAGTATCCCGAGCAGCACTGCGTGAAAGCGCCTGAGCTCCTCAGGGAAGGAGGATGCTCCGAGGAACTTATCCACGCGGTATGTTCCCACGGCTACGGCATCTGCTGCGACGTGGAGCCCATCCATCAGATGGAGAAGGTGCTGTTTGCCTGCGACGAGCTCACCGGGCTCATCGGAGCCGCCGCCAGGATGAGGCCTTCGAAGAGCACGAAGGACATGGAGGTGTCCAGCCTGAAAAAGAAGTTCAAGGACAAGCGCTTCGCCGAGGGCTGTTCCAGGGACATCATAAGACAGGGCTGCGGGATGCTGGGATGGGAGCTGGAGGAGCTCTTCGAAAAGACCATCCTCGCCATGAGGGAGTGCGAGGACAGCGTGGAGAGCGAAACGGGGCAGCTTGCCCGGATATGAATCACGACAGGAAAGCATGCGCTTTCCTGTTATTTTTTTGTTGACCTGCCGCGCAGCGATGTAATAGAATCTAATCATCAAGGAGGAACGACAGATGAGTGAACTTGAGACCATCAGAGAAATAATCAGACAGAAGGCGGATATCATCTCCGATATCAACAGAAAGATCTGGGGCTTTGCAGAAGGCGGATACGATGAATATCAGAGCTGCGCGGTGCTCACCGAAGCGCTGAAAAAGGAGGGCTTTGACGTGAAATGCCCCGTGGCGGGCATCGAGACCGCGTTCATCGCCGAGGCGGGATGCGGCCGTCCGGTGATAGGCATCACCGCGGAGTACGATTCCCTTCCGGGCCTGTCCCAGAAGGCCGGTGTAGCCCGTAAGGATCCCGTCACGGAGGGGGGCAACGGCCACGGATGCGGCCACAGCGCTCTGGCCGCCGGGTCTGCCGGAGCCGCGATAGCAGTGGCCCGGTGGCTTAAGGAAACTGGGACGGAAGGTACCGTAAGGCTTTTCGGCACGCCTGCTGAGGAGAGCGGATTCGGAAAGGTGTTCATGGCAAGGGAAGGGTGTTTCGACGGCCTCGACGCCGTGTTCACATGGCACCCCGGGGACATGAACAATGTTTCCTACAACAGGATGACTGCGAACCTGCGCATAGAGTATGACTTCAAGGGGGTATCCGCTCATGCCGCCGCAGCTCCCGACAGGGGACGCAGCGCCCTGGACGCCTGCGAGCTGATGAACGTGGGAGTCAATTATCTCAGGGAGCACGTGCCTTCCGCTGTCAGGATGCATTACGCCTATCTCGACTGCGGCGGAAACGCACCGAACGTGGTCCAGGATCATTCGTCTCTCCTATATATCGTAAGGGCACCGAAGCTGACCACGGTGAACGAGGTGGTCAGCAGGGTGGATGACGTCGCCCGGGGAGCGGCCATGATGACCGGAACTTCCGTCGAGATAAAAAGGATGGGCGGAATGAGCGACGTGATCCCGAATCCCTCCCTTTCCAGGGTCGTTTCCGAATGCATGAAGGAGGCGGGAGGTCCGGAGTTCACCGATGAGGACTACGCCCTGGCCCGGGAGTTCATCGCGGCGCTGCCGGAGGACGTCCGCGCCAGATTGGTCAGGGATTCAGCCGCTGTAAACGGTCTCAGCCCCGAGGAATTCGAGAAGAGGCCTCTTAATACCGCAGTGAGGCTCATGGATGAATCAAGGCGCAACTTCGTCGTATCCGCCTCCAGCGACGTGGGAGACCTGAGCTACCTCGTTCCGGTGGGGCAGTTCAACGCCTCAGTATGCGTCCCCACCACCGCCGTGCACACATGGCAGATGACGGCCCAGGTGGGTACCGGCATAGGCGACAGGGGAGCCGCGTGGGCAGCCATGATCATAGCGATGTCCTGCGCGAAGGTATATCTCGATCCCTCGATAGCCCAGAAGGCAAAGGAAGAGCTCCGGGAGGAGACGGGAGGAGCATACGTGTCGCC
>CADBPP010000030.1 GCA_902796565.1 uncultured Eubacteriales bacterium
TCAGATACACGGGATCCTCAGTGCCGGAAAACGCCGGCGCGGTCCTGGTTTCATCCTCTTCATCATCCCTCCCGATATGGTCCTGGTTCGACAGCGGAACGATATACTACTTCACAGAAGATCCTTCCCCGAAGACGAACCGCGACAGCTCATTCATGTTCAACGGTCTCACCAATGCCGAGACGGTCGATGTCTCGTGCTTCGACACATCAGAGACACAGGACATGGAGGGGATGTTCGCTAACCTTAAAAAGGTACGTATCCTCGATGTAAGCAATTTCGACACATCACAGGTCAGGTGCATGTACTGCATGTTCTACAACTGCTCCTCTGTCGAGGTGCTTGACGTCAGCCGTTTCAATACGCAGAACACTGTTTATACTTCCGACAGCAACTACGGAAGCATGTGCGGAATGTTCATCGGGTGTGCTTCACTGCACGAACTGGACCTTTCGAGCTTTGACATGACCAATACCGGCTGGCCCTATCATACCCAGAACATGTTCGTAGGCACCACCGTTATGGAGAGACTCGTTCTGGGGCCCAACTGCCGATTCAACGGCTTCACGGCGCTGGATGGCAACTGGACCAAGGAAGATGACGGCACGACGCTTTCGGGAGCGCAGCTTTGCTACATGTACAATTCAGCGAATGCGATGATGCTTTCGGGAGTATGGCACAGAGACCTTCCCGAAGGACATTTCTACCGCACCGACGGCAGCCTCGATGAAGAGAATCTGTGGGAAGTGCATACTCCCCTTGACCGTTTCAAGGGATACTGCCTGAATCTAAACCGGTTCGGCGTGGGAGAGACCCTCGATCGGATCCTTACAGAAAACGGGGGAGATGTGGAACAGTACCTCTGCAGCGAATCCGAGGGAAGCGTCCACGGATACGAACCTCTGGGAAATGATATGAGGGAAGCACTCATCACTCTCATATATTACGGATGGCCGAACGACGGGGCGGGAATACAGCAGAAGTACTCCCTGTCCGACCGCTCTTTTATGGAGATCACCCAGAACGCTGTCTGGGATTTCACCGACCGCTATGACGATCCGGTCGGTCCCGGATATTTCGAAGGGGACGAACTCAGCGCCTACACCGAACTTGTATCGCAGACCTACACCTCCATACCGGAGGAATACGATCTGTTCCTTTATATATCCTGGGATCCGACTAAACAGAACCTGCTCTCAATAATGGGCGTGGACGACAGTATCTACGGAGGAGTCTCCGTAAGAAAATGCACCCAGGACGGCAGTGCATACCTGGCCGGGGCCGAATTCACCGTATACGACGAATCCGGCGAGGCTGTCGCGACCATGGTCACCGGCAACGGCGGAGAGGCTTATCTGTGCAGGACCGACCACTGGGCGGGACTCCCGCAGGGAACCTATACGGTCAGAGAGACCAAAGCTCCCGCAGGTTACTTCATTTCCGACAAGGAATACACTTTCGACATCAGCGTTCCAAATGAGATAGTATCCATCGGAACTGACACATCGAAGCAGGATGCGGCGCCTGAGGAAATGATATTCTATGACATGACCGACGACAGCTATGAAGGCGGCGGCATTGGCATCATAAAAAAAGGCCAAGACGGCAAGATGCTGGCGGGAGCCGAATTCACGATATATTCGGAGGATGGCACTGAAGCTGCAGTCCTTGTGACCAATGACGCGGGCATCGCGGTAACGGGGGCGAAAGATCTTCCCTACGGGACCTATACTGTAAGGGAGACAAGAGCTCCTCAGGGCTATAAGATCTCGGACGAGGTCAAAACAGCGGAGATCGGAGAGGAGACACCTTTCCTCAGCTTCACCTTCACCGATGGTGTAAAACAGGGTTCCGTAACGCTCCGAGCCACCAAGATACTCGATGTGGAAGGTCAGAGCCTCAAGGGCGGTGAGTTTGCGTTTGAACTCACGGACGCCAATGGGACAGTGCTTCAGACCAAGTATAATGACGCGGACGGCAATATTGTGTTCGATGAGATAATATACACCTCAGCGGATCTCGGATTCGCGAACTATCACATCCGCGAAGTCTTCGGCAACGATAATCTGTATCATTATGACCCTCATCAGGAAGACATCACCGTGACCATACACGATACGGAGGGAGATTCCCTTTACTGTACCGTCGCGTATGACTCGGACGGAGCGGTATTCACCAACAGCGAGGCAGGCTCTGTGATCGAGATCGGCATCATGAAGATGAAGCTCAACACCTCCGAGACCGTTCCGGGAGCGACACTCGTGCTCAGGGATGAAGGCGGCCGCGTCATATCCGAATGGGAAAGCACATCTGAACCTCATAAGGTCCAGCTTCAGTCAGGAAAATATACCGTCACAGAAACATCGGCACCCGACGGATTTGCCAAAGCAGACACCGTCAGATTCATACTTGGGGAAGACGGGACGTTGGAACTCAGCGGCCCCGGTTCATTTGATGGAGAGAACATGGTCCTGCTTGTCTATGACAGATCTGTGGAATCAATAAAACTGGGATTTACCAAACGTTCATCGGAGGATAATTCACCTCTGCCCGGAGCGGCATTCACACTCACATCCACCGGAGAGAGCACATACAGCGCGTCGGCGGTGAGCGGAGCGGACGGACAGCTTTTCTTCGACGGCATTGAATCCGGGATCTATACTCTAAAGGAAGACAGTCCGCCTGAAGGATATGAAAAGGCATCGGGAGAATGGACGGTGACGGTCGAGCGCTTCCTGAGGACTGCCGGAACGCCGAATGTCGATTCAGAGGGCAACGCCTCCGGCACATATCCGATCTCGTTCACGGACAAAAAGACCGTTACAGCGCCTGAGGGGACAGAAAAGATACATGTCAGCCTCGCGTGGCAGACAGAGGACGGCTATGACTATCTGGAGATCTGCAATGCCTCCGGGGAACTTATAGGAACGGACGCGGGCGGGAACATCCTGGGAGATCAGGAATATCCGGGACGTTTCTGGGGAGGAATGAATGACGGGGTCGTGAACCATGCGGAATTCGATCTTTCCGCGGGTGAGGTAACATTTTACTTCTATTCCGATCCGGGCGTCACTGCATACGGATACCACGCCACAGTCTCGATACCTGATCGGATCACTGTTACGGATCCGTCCGGAGAAAATGTACCCCTTAACGAAGGCATGTACGATCTCTTCAACGTAGCCAAAGCGGCTCCCGAGACAGTGGTCCTCAGTATCGTCAAGAAGTGGGAGAACGATGAGAGCTCATCCGGAAACAGGCCTGACAGCATAGAGGCCGTCGTACTGGCAAACGGAGAGGAGACGGCGCACTTCACACTGTCGGAAGAAAACAGATGGAGCGCAGAAGCGGAATTCCCCAAAACAGACGGAAACGGGGAAGAGATCGATTACACTGTCAGCGAGGTACCGGTCAAGGGATACTCATCCAGCGTGACTTTCTCTGAAGAAACATTCACCTTTACCATCAAAAATACTTATACGGGATCCGGATCGGATCCGGGGGGTGGTATTCCTCATACCGGATACACCGGGCACACCCCGGCCTGTATCCTGGCGATCACAGTATCCCTGATGCTTCTGTACATTCTGACTGCGCTGCAGATCAGACGGAGAAGGCAGTGAAGCATCGGAGCATATAAAGTATGAAGAAAAAAGCACCTGGATCCACATCTGATGGATCCAGGTGCTTTTATCATATATATGCTGCCGACACAAACAGCCCGCCCTTCAGTCGGGCGGGCTGTTTGTTATAATAAGGATATCATCCTTCGATCATTATGGTCTTCTTTTCAGGAACTGCCTTGGTCTCATCCTTCCTGGGGACGGTGAGCTTCAGCACACCGTTCTCGAAACGGGCTTTGATCTCTTCCTCTGTGATCTGCTTTCCTACGTAGAAGCTCCTGCTCATGGTGCCGGCGTATCTTTCACAGCGGACGATCCTGCCTTCGTCATTCTTCTTTTCCTCGTCAAGTCCCTTGGACGCCGTGATGCTGAGGTATCCGTCATTGAGCTGCAGCTCGATCTCATCCTTCGTGAATCCCGGCAGGTCTATGTCCACGTCATAATGGTCGTCATGCTCATGAACGTCCGTCGCCATCATATGGGATGCCCTGGATCCGTAGAGCTTCTTCTCGGTCTCGTCATTGAGCCAACTGAAGGGCCTCATATCATCCATCCAGTTATCAAAGAAATTATTTGTAAAAACACTAGGTAATAACATAGTCGTTTCCTCCTTGCTTTTTTATTTCATATAAGCTATGTTTTCTTCACAAGGGAAAGGGGGAAGTTCCTCTGCGGAGCTGTCTGCTCACTTCCTTTGTTCGATACTGTTATACACCTAATTATCAGCAATGTCAATATGTGAGTGCTAATTTTTTATTTTTTTTTCTCCTCCTTTTTTGTTGCCCGATCAGCGGCAGTATGCTACAATTTTTACAGTAAGCTAAGCCGCAGTGCTCCACCGAGTTAAAAGGGAACCGGGTGAGAATCCCGGACGAACTGGTCACTGTATTGAGCCATTGCCCTGTGCATCATGCCATTGCGAATGCGAGAAGGCGCGCATGGGCCTAAGGCCGGAGTCAGGAAACCTGCTGCGGAACAGCGATGAGTATCTTCCAGACACAAGCAGCTCATTGTGACCTTTTTACGCATTCTTGTTAATGAGCCGCTGTCTATGGGACAGCGTTCTTTTGTTGGAAGATACCTCTGTTATTCGAGCTGTAAGGAGGTATTTTTTATGAAGCTCAGAAAAACTGCGGCCATGATACTGGTCATCTTCATGGCCCTCACGGTTTTCGGATGCGGTTCCTCATCGGGAAAGACCGACGGGAACTCCGGCCAGGGCGGCCAGAGCGCGTCCGATCACTATCCGGTGACCATCTCCACATACAACTATGCCAAGGAACCCATCGAGGTCACTTTTGACAAGTGCCCCGAAAGGGTCATCTGCACCAACCAGACCCAGACGGAGCTGATGCTTTATTTCGGGCTGGATGAGTACATCGTCGGCACCGCGTATCTCGATGGAGCCGTAAGGGCTGACCTCAAAGCCCAGTATGACGCCCTGGTGGCGGCCGGCAAGGAACTTACCGTCAAGGGGTATCCTTCAAAGGAAGTGGTACTGGCTCTGGAGCCTGACTTCATCTTCGGATGGAGGAGCGCTTTCGCGGAGAACGCCCTGGGAGACGTGACCGAATGGAACGAAAAGGGTGTCGGGACCATGATCCTGCGCTGCTCCAACAACACCGCCGAAAAGCGTGACATCGAAGCTGTACTGGCGGACATAGCCGATATCGGAGCTATCTTCAACATCGAGGACAAGACCGACGCATATATCCAGCAGGCCAGGGAGATGATGGAGCGCATAGAAAAGAAGGTCGCGGAGCAGGAAAAGCCCTTTACCGCCATCATCATAGAACCCTATGACGGCACCTTCTACTGCTGGGGCAGCAATACTCTCACCGGGGCGCTGGTGGTGGCCGCGGGGGCCGAGTACGCACTGCCTGACGGAGGAGACCTGACCGTGGAAGATATCGTGAACCTCAATCCCGATGTTATAATCATCGATTACATGGAGGAGGAAGGCCTCACCACCGACGAGTGCGAGACCAAAGCCCTTGAGACCATCGTTGGACAGGCCGCCCTGGCGGAAGTGAACGCCGTGGCAAACGGCAGGGTCATGGCAGTGAACCTCACCGACGTATACGGCGGAGGAATACGCATGGTTCCTTCCGTCGAGCTGATGTTCCAGTTCATGTACGGCGACTGATAAAGTCTTATTCGCAGCAGGCCTGAGCGCGGCCTGCTGCTTCCTGTAATGTATGAGCGAAAAAAGAAAGAAAGCAAAACATATCAATAAAAGGCATGCCTTTCTGAGGATGCTCATCCCGATATTCGCACTGCTGCTGATCCTGTCCGTTCTGCTGGCTGTGACCATCGGAGCGGTGAAAATCTCCCTTTCCGACGTATACAGGATAGTCATATACAATTCTACCCATTTCAGGATAGGGGACTTCGAGACAGGCATAGTCATCGGTGACGCGGACTTCGTCTCCAGGGGCACGATGTACGAGATCATATGGAACGTGCGCATGCCCAGGGTCGTGATGGGGGCCGTGGTGGGAGTGCTCCTTGCCATGTGCGGCGTGGTGATGCAGGCCACGGTGCAGAACCCCCTGGCGGATCCCTACATCCTGGGCATCTCGTCCGGCGCATCCCTGGGAGCCACCTTCTCCATCATGATCGGGGCTGCGGCGGTGTTCAAGGGCGCCCTTGCCACCATGGGGACCGCTTTCTGGGCCTTTCTCGGGGCTCTGGGCGCCATGGCCCTGGTCATGACCCTGGCCAACGTGGGCGGAGGGAGGATAACTTCAGCGAAACTGGTGCTGGCAGGAAGTGTGGTGGGGAGCCTATGTGGAGCCTTCACCAACATGATGGTCTACATAGGCCAGGACGCGGAGAACATGAAGACAGTGACATACTGGCTCCTCGGCAGCATGACCAGCGCCAAATGGGAAAAGCTGTGGCTTCCGGGACTCTGCATGGTACTGGGTCTTCTCTTTTTCATAACACAGCTTCGTAACCTCAACACCCTGCTCCTCGGGGATGAGGCAGCCATAACCCTGGGTGTGGACCTAGGCAAATGGAGGAGGATCTACATGGTGATCACTTCCCTGCTCTCTGCCGTGGCCGTATGCACCTGCGGCATAGTGGGCTTCGTGGGACTTATGATCCCCCACATAGTCAGGGGCTTCGTGGGCAGCGACCACAGGTTCCTTTTACCCATAGCATCATTCACCGGGGGGATCTTCCTCATATGGGCGGACGTGCTGGCCAGAATCGTGATGAAAAACTCAGAGATCCCGATAGGCGTCATTACCTCGGCGGTGGGCGCGCCTATCTTCGTATATATGATGATCAAGAAATCCTACGGTTTCGGAGGCGGGCAATGAAACTATCGGCAGACAGCGTGACCGTCACCCTTTCCAGAAAGGACATAGTAAAACAGGTATCGGTGCAGGTAGCGGACGGGCAGTTCGTTGGGCTCCTCGGGCCAAACGGAAGCGGGAAGACCACTCTTCTGAAAAGTATCTACCGTGTGCTCAAGCCTTCCGCCGGAATAGTTACCCTGGACGGTACCGACATTAGGGAAATGAGCTACCGTGAGAGCTCGAAACGCATGGGCGTGGTCAGCCAGTTCACGAACATGAGCTTCGACTTCACCGTGGAAGAGATAGTGCTCATGGGCAGGGCACCCCACAAGAAAGCCTTCTCCCAGGACACCGAGGAGGACTACCTTATAGCGGAGGAAGCCCTGAGAAAGGTGGATATGCTGGATTTCAGAGACCGTATGTTCATGACCCTCTCAGGAGGCGAGAAACAGAGGATACTGCTGGCCAGGACCCTTGCCCAGCAGGTGGACATACTTATACTGGACGAACCCACCAACCACCTGGATATTAAGTATCAGATACAGATCATGGACTTGGTGAAGTCCCTGGGAAAAGGAGTGCTCTCGGCGCTGCATGACCTGAACCTGACCCTCATGTACTGCAGCTATGTATACGTACTGAAAAACGGACGCATAGTCGCTCACGGCCCAACCGAGGAGGTCATCACGAAGGATCTCATCCGGGACGTATATGAGGTGGACTGTGAAGTGGAACGGGACAGCCGAAGCGGGAAGATGAGGGTCACGTTTTATTCAATGATTTGACGGAGGACGGAT
The DNA here is from genome assembly GCA_902796565.1 of uncultured Eubacteriales bacterium. Taxonomy (GTDB): domain Bacteria; phylum Bacillota; class Clostridia; order Eubacteriales; family Anaerofustaceae; genus RUG14186. The sequence continues at coordinate 7,729 of CADBPP010000030.1, forward strand.
ATGAAAATAGCTATGATAAACTGCCTGAAGGCGAACAGCGTATGCACAGCTGCCGGCTGTCTGAAGGCGCTCAACCAGAGAAAGGCCCACTTTGAGGATTACACGGGCAGTGACGTTGAACTGGTCGCCCTGGCAAGATGCAACGGATGCGACGCAGGGATCGATGATGGTTTCAGGGAGAAGCTGGACAGGATCGTCTCGGAAGGAGCGGAGGTATGTCATTTCGGGATATGTACCGTGAAAAAGGAGACCGGAGAAGAATGCCCCGTTATCACCGAAGCCGGGGAATATCTTGAAAAGAAGGGTGTGCGCCTTGTGAGGGGGACCCACTGAAACAAAAACACCGCCTCTGACAGGCGTGGACCGATGTGCAAATAACAGGAATAAAGGAGACGAATCAGTGTATAATACCGATCCGCCTCCTTTGTCATATTTCTGCGATATGCCTTACTACTCGCTATCCGCGAGAAAAAACTTCATTAACCTTTCCTTGTAATCGGGGGCGGTGTCAAAACAGGCGTGGCCGTAGCCGTCGTACATATGAAGGGAGAAGTTCTTTCTGCCTTCAAAGGCACGGGCTATCGCAAGGGTACCTTCGGGCCCCAGCACCATATCGTCACCTGCTCCGATGGCCAGGACCGGGCA
>CADBPP010000031.1 GCA_902796565.1 uncultured Eubacteriales bacterium
AGAAGGGAAGCTTCGACAGAGCTCTTCAGGCGGTGGACGAGCTCAGCGGCAAAGGCATCCCCATTTCAGTTATCAGTACCCTTAATTCGGAAAATGTCGGATCACTGGAAGCTCTCAGAGACATTCTCATCCATAAGGATATCTTCGCATGGCAGCTGCAGGCCTGCTCTCCCATGGGAAACGCCTCGGAAGGAGCACTGGACCACAGGATAGACTTTTCACGGGTCATCCGTTTCGTGGAGGACAACCTGGACCGTGTGAGCTTCAGACTGGGGATAGCGGACAACATAGGATATTTCACCGAGTCCGAAGGCCGTCTCAGAGGAAATCCCTCCGGCAAGGCGTATTACAGGGGCTGCAGCGCGGGTATCAGCGGTATAGGAATCGATTCCGTCGGGAACGTCAGAGGCTGTGAATCGATGTATGACGAATACTTCAACGAAGGCAATGTCCGCACCCGCTCCCTCAAGGAGATCTGGGAGGACGAAAACAGCTTCTCATACAACAGAAAGTTCGATACATCCCTTCTCACGGGCAGATGCGCGCAGTGTGAGTTCGGGCCGTACTGTGCGGGAGGCTGCCGGTCCTATAACTGGTTCTCTCATAAAAGGATGTATGAGTCCCCGGCATGCGCCAGAGTATTCGCAAAAGAAAGGGAGACAGTCTGATGTCATTGATATGCAGGATAAAGGGTCACAGATTCAACAGCGCGGGAGTATGTTACCGATGCGGTGAGAGATGCTTTCATGACAGAAGAGAGAAGATCGGGCCCTGTACGGAGAAATGCACCGACTGCGGCAGGACCTTTACGGAGCATCTGTGGATGGATACGGATGAACCGGGAGAAAAAGTCTGCTCAAGGTGCGGACAGAGACTGTCCGACCCGCTGGCAAAGGCGAACCGTATGGCAAAGGAGCAGGGAAAGATATATATTTCGGGCAACATGACCCCCGACCAGAAAGGATATCTGCTGGAGGCCCTGAAGTATGCCTCTGAAAAGGGGACAGATATCGCTGCAAAGATCATGTACAAAGGACTCATCGAACCTGTCCGGGACGGATACATCGAAGAGACAGAACTGGATAAGCTCATATCCTCCGCGGAACTCTCGATAGAACTGTACCGCTCCATACCCCTGCAGCTGGGCAAGTATATATCCCTGAAGGAAGTCCTCCTGAAGATAAAAGACATGTATGACGGCATAAAGGTGTGATGTGTTTATTACACCACAGCAGCTGCCGTACGTTCAAAAACAAAACAGCACTAAAAAAGCACGGCGGGATCCCTGATCTCCTCCGTGCTTTTGAATCATATCTGTTCTCCGAACAGGTAGTATGTATTGGGCTTAGTTATTCTGACGTTCACCGTATCACCCGTTTCGGCGGTACCGGTGAAATTGACGAGCTTGTTTGAACGGGTGCGGCCCGTAAGGGTGCCGGCGTCGCTCTTCGAGTGACCGTCCACGATCACCTCCTGCACCGTGTCCTGATAGATCTTCACCCCCTCGGAGATCTCTTCCTCCAGGGTGCTGACGAGTCTCTTGAAGCGTCTGACCGAGGTCTCGTGATTGATCTGACCATCCATCACCGCTGCCTTCGTACCTTCCCTCGGTGAATAGATGAAGGTGAATGCGCTTTCGAAGCGGCACTGTCTTACGATATCGAGGGTATCCTCGAAATCCTCCTCCGTCTCGGTGGGGAAGCCCACTATGATATCCGTGGAGATGGTGATCCCGGGGATGCGCTCTCTGAGCTTCTTCACCAGTCCCAGGTAGTACGCCCTGTCGTAATGGCGGTTCATGAGCTTGAGGATCCTGTCGCTGCCGGCCTGGAAGGGGAGATGCACGCTCTTGCAGATCTTGTCGCTGGACGCCATGGCTTCGATGATGTCGTCGGTGAAATCTCTGGGATGGGAGGTCATGAACCTGATCCTCTCGATGCCTTCGACCTTTGAGACCATTCTCAGGAGCTCCGCGAAGCTGCAGGGCTCCGTGAGGCCCTTGCCGTAGGAGTTGACGTTCTGCCCCAGGAGCATGATCTCCTTGACGCCGTCCCGGGCGAGACATTCGACTTCGCTGAGGATATTTACCGCTTCCCGGCTCTTTTCCCTTCCTCTGGTATAGGGGACTATACAGTAGGTGCAGAAGTTGTCGCAGCCGTAGGTTATGCTGACGTAGGCCCTGTGGCGGTATTCCCTTCTGAGGGGAACGTTCTCCGTGACGGGGGAGGAATCCGGCACCCGGACTATCTTCTTTTTCTTTTCGATGAATTCGTCCAGTATGTTCCCGAAGTCCGCTATGTTGTGGGTACCGAAGATTATGTCCACGTAGGGGAACTTTTCCTTTATGCGGTCCACATAGATCTTCTGCTGCATCATGCATCCGCATACGGAGAGGATCAGATCGGGATTGTCCCTCTTGACGCCCTTGAGATCCCCGAGATTACCGAAGAACTTGTCGTCGGCGTTCTCCCTGATGGAACATGTGTTGACAACACAGACGGAAGCTTCCCGGACATTGTCTGTCCGTTCATAGCCCTTTTGTGTGAGTATCCCCGCGATGTGTTCGGAATCGTTTTCGTTCATCTGACAGCCGAATGTCAGTATATAGTACTTTTTGCTCATATATCTTTCCTTGTGCTTTATCTGCGCTGATAATTATGCAACAATTATCAGGATTTACAAAGATTCCCGCGTCCGATACTTCTTTCCCCGGAGGGAAAACAGACAAAAAATCAGTTTTGTACTGTCAATTTATTGACTTTGGCGGGGCACTATTGTAAAATATTTCAGTGCTATCGAGGTGTAGCGCAGTTTGGTAGCGCACCTGGTTTGGGACCAGGGGGTCGGGGGTTCAAATCCCTTCGCCTCGACCATTTTAAATCTGTCGGACCTTTAGCTCAGTTGGTCAGAGCCACCGGCTCATAACCGGTTTGTCCGGGGTTCAAGTCCCTGAAGGTCCACCATTGAACATCATGATCGGCTGTCAGCCGGTCTTTTTTTACATCTGTTCCTGAAGAGAACTGAAGATCATCTGGGCCAGATGCCTGTGTCCCTCCTCCGTGAGATGCATGCTGTCCCGTTCGGAGACTCCGTCCAGATCCGTCGCGTCAAGAAACATGCAGCCCAGTTTTTTGGCGGTCTTTTCATATTCCGGCGCCAGGGACCGGGAGAGCCTGACGGACTCCTGGTCTATCATGAACCTGAAGGGGGAGGAGGAGATATCCTCCCTGATGGCGGGGGGACAGACGATCATCATCTTCGGTGAATATCCCAGGTCCTTTTCACAGTATTCCCCCGCTTTCAATACGAGCTTTTCCATTCCCAGAGCTATGTCCTCTGCAGACAGCCTCAGAAGCTTTGAGGTGTCGTTGGTGCCGAGCATGAAGATGATCAGGGCTGACGGAGGGCATTCACGAAGAACGCTCTCAAGGCTTTTCAGGCCGTTCTGAGCGGGCGAACCGTCCCTGTCGAAAGCCGTGGTGCGTCCGTTCATGCCGCAGTTTATGACACGGCTTCCCTGAGGAAGCTTCGTTTCCAGGATGCTCGTCCAGAGTTTGTCCGCCCGGTATCTTCCTCCGTTTGCAGGATCGTGCCCGAAAGTGTTCGAGTCACCGTAGCATATGATGGTCATCTTATCCATTCTGGCCCCCTCCCTCTGATACTTACTTTGTCAGGTATGATCTCTATCGAATCCATCTCAGTGCGGCATGGCAGGAAGATCACCTTCATGCCCTTTTCCTCGGAAAGAGCCATCTCCTCCGCGAAGAGAGGGTCGTTCTCGGCGTAGGGCCTTACCTCACATACTCCGGGGACGGCTATGACAAAGGCAGCGTAGGTCTCGTAGCCCTCAGTGCAGGCTTCCCCCAGCTCCCTCAGATGCCTGGCTCCTCTCAGCGTGGGAGCGTCGGGGAACCATCCGATGCCGTCCTTCTCAAGGGTGCAGCCCTTCACTTCCATC
>CADBPP010000032.1 GCA_902796565.1 uncultured Eubacteriales bacterium
AATGTATTACGATTATAAGAAAATAGAGAAAAAATGGCAGCAGATCTGGGACGAGAATAAGACCTTCGCCGCTTCCAACGAATCGGAGAAGCCCAAGTTCTACGCCCTGATCGAATTCCCCTATCCTTCGGGACAGGGACTGCATGTGGGACATCCCCGTCCATATACGGCTCTGGACATCGTCTCCAGAAAAAGAAGGCTCCAGGGCTATAACGTGCTCTTCCCCATGGGATGGGACGCCTTCGGACTCCCCACGGAAAACTATGCCATCAAGACCGGCATTCACCCCAGAAAGGTCACGGAGGACAACGTCGCCCACTTCAAGGCACAGATGAAGGCCCTGGGATATTCCTTTGACTGGGACAGGGAGATCAACACCACCGATCCCGAGTACTACAAGTGGACACAGTGGATCTTCATCCAGCTGTTCAAGCACGGTCTCGCCTACAAGAAGGAGTTCCCCATCAACTTCTGTACCAACTGCAAGGTCGGTCTGGCCAACGAAGAAGTCGTCAACGGCGTATGTGAGCGCTGCGGCGGCGAGGTGGTCAGGAAAGTCAAGAATCAGTGGATGCTGAAGATCACCGATTACGCCCAGAAGCTGCTGGACGGACTTGAGACCGTGGACTATCCCGACAGGGTCAAGACCAGCCAGATCAACTGGATAGGAAAGAGCGAAGGCGCCGAGATCAACTTCCCGATCATGGGAACCGATGACTTCCTCACAGTGTACACCACCAGGCCCGACACCATCTACGGAGTCACCTACATGGTCATATCTCCGGAGCACCCATACATCGACAAATACCGCGCGAAGCTCTCCAACGCCGACGCGGTGATGGAATACCGCGAGGAAGCAGCCAAGAAGAGCGATTTCGAGCGTACCGAGCTTGTCAAGGACAAGACCGGAGTGGAGCTCAGGGGCATCAGGGCCATCAATCCCATAAACGGAGAGGACATTCCCATCTTCGTTTCGGATTACGTGCTCATGACATACGGCACCGGTGCCATCATGGCCGTTCCCGCCCATGATACCCGTGACTATGAATTCGCGAAGAAGTTCAGCCTTCCCATCCGTGAGGTCATCTCCGGAGGAGATATCACAAAGGAAGCATACACCGACCATGACAACGGCGTCGCCGTGAACTCTCCCCTCATCGACGGGCTTTCGGGCGCCGAAGCCATCGAAAAAATGAAGGACATCATCGAAGAGAAGGGCTACGGCCACAGAAAGGTCAATTACAAGCTGCGTGACTGGGTCTTCTCCAGACAGCGCTACTGGGGAGAGCCCATTCCCCTCGTATACTGTGAGAAGTGCGGATGGGTGCCCATCGACGAGAGCGAACTGCCGCTGATGCTTCCCGACGTGGACAATTACCAGCCCACAGACAACGGGGAGAGCCCCCTGGCAAACATGCCCGAATGGTACAATACCACCTGTCCCCACTGCGGAGGTCCCGCGGTAAGGGAAACGGACACCATGCCCCAGTGGGCGGGTTCCTCCTGGTACTTCCTGCGCTATACCGATCCCCACAACCATGAACAGCTGGCTTCCAAGGAGGCCCTGGAATACTGGATGAACGTGGACTGGTACAACGGAGGCATGGAGCATACGACGCTGCATCTTCTGTACTCGCGTTTCTGGCACCGCTTCCTCTACGACATAGGCGTGGTGAACACACCGGAGCCCTACGCGAAGAGAACATCCCACGGTATGATCCTGGGAGAGAACAACGAGAAGATGAGCAAATCCCGCGGCAACGTGGTGAACCCCGACGATGTGGTGGACCGTTACGGCGCCGATACCTTAAGGACATATGAGATGTTCATAGGCGACTTCGAGAAGGCCGCTCCCTGGAGCGAAAACGGAGTCAAGGGCTGCAAGAGGTTCCTGGACCGTGTATTCAAGCTTCCCGAGATAGTCGTTCCCGGTGAGGAATACACCCCCGAATTTGAGATGCTGATCCATCAGACCATCCAGAAGGTCTCCTATGACGTTGAGAACCTCAAGTTCAATACCGCCATCGCCCAGCTGATGAAGCTTCTGAACGTGTTCACAGACGCCGGGAAGATCACCCGCAGGGATTTCAGGACCTATCTGATCCTTCTCAACCCCATAGCCCCCCACATCACGGAGGAGCTCTGGGAACAGGCAGGCTTCGAGGGAATGCTCAACCAGACCTCCTGGCCCGAGTACGATGAGAACAAGATCAGGGAAGATGAGATCGAGATCCCCGTACAGATAAACGGAAAGCTGCGCGCCCGCATCACCGTTCCCGCGGAAGCGGATCAGGACGAGGTCATCGCCGCGGCCGCGGCCGATGAAACAGTGAGCCGTCTCACCGAAGGGAAGACCATCGTCAAGGAGATCTATGTAAAGGGCAAGATCCTCAACATAGTCGTAAAATGATTTTCAAAGGCTGTCCATGACAGCCTTTTTTCAAAACGGAGGGAAAATGAAGAAGACAGTCGCGGTGATATGTGTGCTCGCAATGATCATATGCGCCTTTTCGGGATGCTCCGGGGCATACGGGGCCAGGGATGTGCTCAGGGAGTACTTTACAGCCCTCAATGAACTGGATTTTGCGTCCGCCGGCAGATGCCTGGGAGATCCGGATACATATACTGCCATCATCCGTGATCTGGATCCCGCGGGGGGCAGCAGTCTCTATGACAGGGTACAGACCACCTATTTCGTCACCTTCGTTTACTCCGGTCTCAAGTGGAAGACCCTCTCCGTAAGGGAAACGGACGAGGGCTTTACCGCCAGGGTACGCATCGAGAGCTACAGTACCGAAGAGATCCTCAGGAGGATCGAAGAGGCCCAGCAGGAGCTGATGAGCCGGCAGGATTACATTAAGGCGGATGACGAAAAAAAGTATCTCATGCTGGTCAACAACATACCGGAGATATACATGAGCATGCGAAATGAGCTGGAGAGAAAGACATCCACTGTCGAGGTCGAACTCATAAGGAGCGGAGATGATCTGTTCATACTTCCTTCCGCAGAGCTCTTTGACGCAATCGGAGGAGCAAATTGAAAAAGACACTTATCCCGGCCCTGCTTCTTTCCTTTATCATAATCTGCTGCGCCTGCGGCCGGACGACCTCCCATTATGACACGTGGGTCTCCTTTGACTGTGATGAGAGCATGACAGTCACTGAGGAAGAGGAGTCCATCAGGGCCCATAACGATTCCGTCAGCCTGCTCATCCTTCGCCGCGACGCGGTCTCCTATGCGTCGGAAGATGCATCGGAATGGGAAAAGGAAAAACTCGACCTCGAGAGCGGCGCCTTTGACGGCAACTTCAACAACACTCTTTTCGTATATGAATTCTTCAAATACCTTGCGTCGGAGGATATGAGCATCTCACCCCCTTCCCAGGACCGTATAGGTAAGGACGGGGCAATGTGCTACAAATGCCCGTTCACTTCTCCCGACTCCTACGGAGAGATGTATGAGACCGTACGGGACGGGGTCCTCTATGTGATAGTCATCCGGATCCATGACGATATCTCCAATAAGGAAAAGTATGAAGATACCATCGGTGCCTTCACAGGCTCCCTGCGGTTTTGAACGGGGAAAGCTTTCTTGTGTTCCCAATCCGGCCCCGGTGTTGTATAATCATTCTGAAGTTTTCAGGAGATCACCCAAATGAACGAACGCATCCTTGTGGTCGACGATGAGATAAACATATGCGAACTCCTTTCCATGGAACTTTCCATGGAAGGATACGATGTCAGGTGCGCATCTGACGGAAACACCGCAATTGAGCTCTTTGAGTCATTTTCACCTGACGTAGTGCTGCTGGACATAATGCTCCCCGGGAAAAACGGGTATGAGGTATGCGGCGAGATAAAAGACCGGGGGGCGGGCATTATCATGCTCTCAGCCCTCGGAGAGACCGCGGAGCGCATTTCCGGCCTCGACACCGGCGCGGATGATTACATAACGAAGCCCTTTGACACGGCAGAGCTCCTGGCAAGGATCCGGGCTATGCTCAGAAGGGTAAAAAAAGGCGGCGCCGCGGCCGGTCCGGTCCTCTCGAACGGCCCCCTGCGTCTGCGCACAGACAGCGGTGAAGTCCGGATCGATGACACAGCCATCCGCCTTACAGCGGCGGAGTTCGAGCTGCTGAGCTGCTTCATGCAGAATGCCGACCGGGTGCTCTCAAGGGAGATGCTCTCCGCGCGCATCGGTTCCGGGGATCTCGGTGAGGGCACCCGGTCCATAGACATGCACATACAGAGGCTCAGAAGAAAGCTTTCCGCGGCCACTGACATACGTTTCATCGAAACGGTCTTCCGCCGCGGATATAAAATGAGGATCATAGATACAGATGAAGAGTAGAACCGGCAACAGGTTTATCCTTTTTAACGTACTGATAACCATAACGATAACGGCCCTTGTAGGCTTTATAGTCATACAGGGGCTTTTGTCTATAATGCTCTCCAATGAGGTTGATTCCCTGTCCTCGAAATCCTATTCCGCCAACACGCTGATCAGTCTGTCGGTCTCCGGCGCCTCCCACCACAGTTCTCCCGAGGATGCGCTGAAGGAGAACGCGGTGTTCCTTGCGGAGAAGATCTCTTCGGGGAACTCCCTTTCCACCGTCATCTTTGATACGAACGGAGCAGTTCTGGCACAGTCCGACGACCGTTCGGACTATACCCTCTATTCCGCCGATGCCGTCACCGTGGCAAGGGAAGGAAGGGATGCGTACATTTACACCGTGAAGGATCAGCAGAACCTTATCATATATTTCTCACCGGTCACTTACCGTTCGGAGACACTGGGGGTACTGATGTTCAGCTGCCATGTCAGCGCTATGGAGGTGATGAGCACAGCCATACTAAGGCTTTTCCTCATTGCCGGAGCGATAGGCGCGGCAGCATCCACTTTACTCTACATGTTCTCTCACCGCAGGCTGCTGCGCCCCATAAGACAGATCACGGACTTTTTCTCCCGCAAAATCAGTGATCCGACAGCGGATTTTCCGGTGATCGACCGGGAGCGAGGCGACGAGGTGGATACCCTCATACGGGCCTATGAGGACATGCAGGAGAGCATTTCCGAGACCATCAGCGAGCTTGACATGGAGCGTTCCAACTTCAAGAACATCGTTTCATCCCTGCAGGACGCGGTGTTCACCGCTTCCTCCGACGGCAGCGTGCTGTACACGAACACAGCAGCGGATATCCTTTTCTCCAGATCCCGTCCCGAGGAGATGATCCCGGATTACCAGGGGATGATCGCTCTCGCTTCCCGGAGCCACGGCAGACCATCCACAGAAACAGACGTGGACGGGCGCACATACCTCATAATGGCGGTACCGGTGAAACGCATGAAGGAAGACGACGCTGTAATGTTCGTGGTAAGGGACATCAGCGCTGTGAGGCACGCGGAGGAAGAGCAGAACCGCTTCATCAGCAGCGTATCCCATGAACTGAAGACGCCTCTTACCACCATCATAGGCTATACAGACCTGTTGAAAAGGAGGGGCACCGGCAACAGACAGGTGACCGACAAGGCGCTGGATACCATCGAAGAAGAATCCCGCAGGCTGCAGAGGCTTGTGGACGACCTTCTGCAGATCGGAAAGATGAACAGCTATGAATTTGAGCTGGTGCTCACGGATGTGGATCTGGACAGCATACTCACGCAAGTCTGCTCCCAGATGTCCCTCACCGGGGAGAAGAGAGGCATCCCGGTACTGTATGACAGCCGGGACGTTCCCCTTGTCAGGGGGGACGGAGACAGGCTGAGACAGTGTTTTCTGAACATCATCGACAACGCGGTGAAATACTCGAACGACAACGAGCCCGTGAGAGTGACTGCGGTCGGAATGGGCGATCATGTGGAGATAACAGTAAGAGATTACGCGGAGGGGATCCCTTCCGATAAGAAGGACAAGGTCTTCGAACCATTCTACAGGGTGGAGGACGATCGACGCAGGATCGATTCCAGCGGAGGATACGGTCTGGGACTCTCCATCGTAAAGAACATCATTACACGTCACGGCGGTACCATCACCATCGACAGCGAAGAGGAGATGGGCACCCTCGTGAGCGTCAAACTGCCGGCCCGGGGCGGAAAGGAGGCTGCGGATGAACGGAAGAACTAAACTTGCGGCGGTCCTGCTCGTCTGCGTTGTGATCCTAGCATCCAGCGGCTGCTCCAGTCTCCTGGCAAAGAAGGATACGCTCATCTTCACTTCCGGCGGCAATGCCCCCGGGGAGGCGGTGCTGTCCACCTCCATCAGTTCATACACTGAAGAGGACACGGCCATCCTTCTCTACTACAGCAGCGAAATGAACACCGGCCTGTACAACATACGGGAAAGCACAGACAACCGGAGCGCCTATTCCCTGTACCTCTTTGACGAAAACGGGGAAAGGCTCCTCTTTTCCGGGCCGAATCCATACACATCTGCAATGATCGATCCTTTTGACGGCTCCGTTTACTTCAAGGAGAGCTCCTCCGAGGATCTGAGCGTGACCCTCTACCGCAGCGACTTCGAAGCATCCGTCAAGACCGCGGTGACGACCCAGCCCTCCGGAGCGGCTCTGCCGTACTATGCGGCTGAAGGCACATTGTATTACACGGACAAGGACGGCATCCTCACCGGATACACCGCTGACGGGACATACCACTATATCTATACGTTCATTCCCGGTTCCTCCGTGCGCAAGATCTACGCGGACCCGGCCTCTTCAACGGTATATGTCCTCAGCAGCATAAGCGCCCGGTCAACGCTCCTGTTCTCGCTGGATATGGAAACCGCCGCCGTGACCCCCATAGATGCAGGTGTGAGCGATTTCATGTTCAGCTCCTTCACAGGAAGGCTCTATTACATAAAGAGTGCGGGAAGCTCCGATCAGCTGTATTCCTACTCCCCCGATACTTACCGCAACAGACTGGTATACTCAGGGAGCGTGGAACGCTTCGCTGTGAGCCCGCAGGATGATTACATAATATTTATAACCCGCAATACCCAGGATACCTCCGCCCAGTCCCTGTGGGTGATAACGATGCTCACCGGGGACAGCGCGCAGCTTCTTACGGACACGGTATTCTACGGAGCATTGTTCTTTACAGGTGAGAACAGCATGCTCTTCACCACGGCGGAGACAACGGAACAGACAACGGTATATAAGGTCAAAAGGCTGGAATTCATAACAGATTATTCACGGAGGGAGCAAAGATGAGAGCAGTTATTCAGAGAGTCAGCGCATCATCGGTAAGATGCGGTGAAATCTTCGAGGAGATCCAAAGGGGGTTCAACGTGCTTCTTGGAGTCGGCAAAGGCGACACCTCAAAGGATGCCGACTATCTGGCATCGAAGATATCTTCCCTGAGAGTGTTCGAGGATCCTGACGGAAAGATGAACCTTTCACTTAGGGATGTGGGAGGAGAGATCCTCCTCATAAGCCAGTTCACCCTTCTCGGGGACGCGAGGCACGGAGCAAGGCCCTCATTCATAAATGCTGCCTCATACGAGGAAGGCAGACTGCTTTACGAATACACGGCGCAGAAACTCAGGGAAAACGGCTTTATGGTACGTACGGGTGTGTACGGAGGAGATATGGAAGTGCGTATCGTCAACGACGGTCCGGTGACCATACTTCTCGATTCATCTAAGCTGTTCTGACGTTTTGGTGCAGTAAAAAAGGACACAAAAAACGCCGGTGGATTATCCGCCGGCGTTTTGCCGATTTTTAATTCTGATTCGTCGTCTCCTGCTCTGTCGGAGTGCCTTCACCTTCCGGATTCGGTTCATACGGCGCTGCTGTCTGATCGTTTTCAGTCGCAGGCTCCGTCACGGGAGGCTGCTCCGATGACGGTGCCGCGCTGGTCTCTCTGAGCTGGTTGAGAATCGCCTCGAGCTCCTTCATGTACTCGCCGTACTTTGCCCAGTCTCCGCTCTGCTGAGCCTTGATGGCGTTCTCGTAAGCCTGCTGTGCCTTGATCACCAGGGCTTCGAACTCGGAGACATCGGCCGATGTATCGGTCTTTCCTGTGCCGTCGCCCTCATCCTGCTTTCCGTCGATGCTTCCTTCGGGAACGACCGCCGGTTCCTCCTCCTTGGGCTTTCCGAAGATTATCTCCAGAGCCTCCTTAAGGGTGGGAGCCATGCATATCTGATCCTTGTAGGAGAGGATGACCATCTTCATTTCGGGCAGGCTAGTGGCGGACTGGGATGCCTTTACGTAGACCGGTTCTATATAGAGGATGCTGTCCTCGATGGGGATCGTCAGCAGGTTGCCCCTGAGCACCGCCGAGCCCTGCTGGGCCAGGAGCGCCAGCTGGGGCGCTATCAGTGTATCCTGGTCGATCCTCTGCTCTATCTGCATCGGGCCGTACACCAGACTCTGCTTGTTGAATTCGTAAACTATGAGTTTGCCGTATTCATCACCGTCGCAGACACCTGCCATCCAGGCCACCATGTTATTCTTGTTGGCTGCGGTATATGGGACCATGAGAAGGAACTCTTCTTCCCTTCCGGGCAGCTTCATGATGAGGTACGCGGGATTAACCACTTCCTCAGCCTTGTTGGTGTTGTAGTACTGAGTCGCGATCGCCCAGGCATCCTCCTTGTTGTAGAAGACACTGGGGTTGGACATATGATATGTGGCGTACATCTCGGCCTGGACCTTGAACATCGCTTCGGAATATCTCAGGTGCGCCTTGATGCCGTCAGGCATCTCATCCAGGC
>CADBPP010000033.1 GCA_902796565.1 uncultured Eubacteriales bacterium
AAATTTTCAGTAAAACCGTTGCCGTTCATTATCTTTTGGACTATAATCTAATCAGAAACAGATATTGTTTGTTCCACAGAACATAATGATATAACTAACCCCATGTTGCGGAAATACCGGCCCTGTGCCGGTATTTCTGCGTTTCGGCTTCTAATTCCTTTCGGAAAAGAGTACAATCATCGTATGGATACCAAATATGTAAAAAAGATACTCAAGGATACCGCCTACATAAGAACGGGCGGCAGCAAAGAAGAAAAGAAGTGCGCCGAATACCTCAGAAAGCGCTGTGAGGAACTGGGCGCGAAGGCCTGGATAGAGGAATTCACCGTTCAGGCCGCGGATGGTCTCAGGTGCAGCCTGAAGGCTGACGGCAGGGAGATCGACTGCCTGGGCTACAAAAACTGCGGCAGCTGGGACGTGGAGGGAAAGCTGTACTACATGCCCAATACGGACCGCTATTCCCTGAGCGAGGCGAAGGGGAAGATAGTCCTCATAGATACCGGGGTCACCCACGCCGCATTCAGCGACCTTTACGACGCCGGGGCAAAGGGCATCATCACCTACAGCGGGGACGCCAACAATCCTGCCGACGTATGTATCGACCATAAGGAACTCAGGGGCTTCATCTCCGAAGGGAAGAAGCTGCCCTGCGTGCATGTGCACACCAGGGACGCCGTGGAGCTGGTGGAGAGCGGTGCGAAAAAGGTCAGCATCAGCATTGCCCAGAACGAGTATGAGGAGAACTCCCGCAACGTGGTCGCTTATCTGAAGGGAAAGAGAAAGGAGAGCATAGTGCTTTCCGCCCACTACGATTCCACGCCCCTGTCCCTGGGAAGCTATGACAACATGTCCGGCTGCATAGGCCTATTGGGAGTTCTGGACGAACTGAAGGACATAAAGCCGCTCTACAGCCTGTACTTCGTCTTCTGCGGCTCCGAGGAGAGGGGGCTTCTGGGCTCAAAGGCCTACTGCGCGTCCCATGAGAAGGAGCTGGAGGACGTGGTCCTGAACGTCAACCTGGACATGATAGGTACCTACATGGGAGGCTTTTTAGCCTGCGTCACGGCGGAACAGGCCCTGGTGGACTATATCAGGTACTTTGCAGCCATAGAGGGATTCGGCATGAAGGCGAAGCAGGGGGTATATTCCTCCGATTCCACGCCCTTCGCGGACAAAGGGGTCCCGGCCCTGTCCTTCGCGAGACTTGCGGATGACACGATAGCTCCGATACACAATGTGTTCGACACCCCCGCCGTAATGAGTCCCGAGAGGACCGTCGCGGACACCGCCTTCATTGCGAAGTTCGTCAGGACCATGGCCTGCGCCGGGACCTGCCCCGTATCCAGGAACATCCCCGACAACATGAAGGAGGAGCTGGATTACTATCTCAACCGCAAAAGAAGGCCCGATGCCTAAACATTTGAAGCGGGGTTATTGAAAAAGACTCTTTCTGAGTTTATAATTATAGCAGTAAAAAATGTAACATTTTACGGAGGAACACAAACAGATGAGAACCGAAGTGCCTATCGCATTATCAAACAGACATGTTCATTTGACAAAGGAAGCGGTTGATATCCTTTTCGGCAAGGATTACACCCTTACCCATAAGTCCGACCTTTCTCAGCCCGGCCAGTACGCCGCTGTGGAATGCATCGACATCCAGGGACCCAAGGGGACCATCCCCAAGGTAAGAGTCCTGGGACCCGAAAGAAGCGCATGCCAGGTGGAGATCCTCGCATCCGATTCATTCAAGCTCGGAGTACCCATCGTGATCCGTGATTCCGGAGACCTGGACGGCACCCCCGGCTGCACGCTGATCGGCCCCGCCGGCACACTGGAGATCGCCCAGGGCGTTATCGTAGCCGCACGTCACATCCACATGAACCTCAAGGAAGCCGAGGAGTTCGGCGTCAAGGACGGCGACAAGGTCAAGCTGGTGGTTCCCGGAGAGAGAGGCCTCACCTTTGACAACGTGCTCATCAGAGCCAAGGACACCTATGCCCTCGAGTGCCATGTGGATACCGAGGAAGGCAACGCCGCGGGAGCAAAGAACGGCATGATCTGCCAGATGATCAGATAATCACATTTTCAGACGGACGGTTCCTTCGGGAGCCGTTTTTTTCTGAAACAAAAATGGACCGTCACAGACGGTCCGGATATGTGAAAGCGCAATACCAAACCGGGGCACTGCGCCTAGGCGAGGGAGGTATCCTTTCCGGATACGATAGAGGCAGTTTTCATAACTTTGTACCTCCTTTCCTTCGCGGCTATTGTATCACAATGTTCCTTCTCTTGAAAAGGGAGAGGACGGGTTTCAGCTTAAAAGCGGTCCCGCTTACCGCGGGGCCGCTATGCATTTCTATTCCTTTTCGGGCTTCACATAGCAGTGAAGTCCGTCGTCGCCCTCGTAGAAGCAGGGCGTTATACCGAAGGTGTCCCTCAGCTCCCTGGAGGATATCACGTCGTAGGCGGACCCGCAGGCCCTGACTTCGCCGTCTCCCATCAGCACCACGTGGTCCGCGTAGTGAAGGGTGGATTCGAAGTCGTGCAGTATCATGATCACGGTCTTTCCCATGTCGCTGAGGATCCTGGCCCGGTCCAGAAGCTCGAACTGGTTTTTTATGTCCAGGAAGGTGGTGGGCTCGTCCATGATGATGGTGGCGGTGTCCTGGGCCATGGCCATGGCCAGGTACGCCTTCTGCCTCTGTCCTCCCGAGAGGTTCTCCAGCTTCCTCGCGGAGTACTCCTTCAGGCCCACCCAGTCCAGGGCTTCGTTGACTATGCGGTAGTCTTCCTTCCTGTAGCGCCTGGGGTAGGA
>CADBPP010000034.1 GCA_902796565.1 uncultured Eubacteriales bacterium
ATCCGCGACGGGTATGTGAGCTTTTCCGGAGTGGAAACGAAGGTCCAGAGGATGATCGCGTCCGGGGAATATCCTCCCGCGTCGATCGCCTCCGGAGTGTTCCGCTGCGTTGCCTTAAGCGTCGCCGCCATGATAAACGACGCCGCGGAAAGGACCGGTGTGGGAAGCGTGCTCCTCGCCGGAGGAGTCTCCTCCAGCGCGAATATACGCTCAATGATCGGCTCCGCTCTCAGAGCGGGAACGGACCTTTACTGCGCGTCTGACGGAATGGGCAGCGACAACGCCTGCGGCGTGGCTCTTCTGGGCCGGGAATACTTCAGCAGGACTGACTGATCAGCGATTTAAATTCTTTCCCGTGGGGGGAGAGGCACTATAATTTACTGGCGGAAAGGAGCTGTCCGGGGCTGTCTCGGACCGAAGGAGTAAAGTATGGATACGACAATGCCTGTAATAAAGCTTCCCGAAAGTGATGCTTTCCCGATATGGTCGGTCTCCGGAAAGGATGTGGTGGATCAGCTGTATAGCGGGGAGGGAGATGTTACGGAAGATGCACTTCCTGAAAAGGTGATCCTGGAGTGCCCCGCGGAAGTCACTGCGCTTGCAGGCAGGGGAAAAGAGATCATCGGCTATACCGGTGGCAGTTATTACGTCTCGCCGGAAGATCTTTCGGAAAGGACCCTGGTGATGTTCGCAAAAGACACCATGACGGTCCCCTTCGTACAGAAGTCGATAGAGTATCACGATCCCGACAGACCTTCCTACGTCAATGAGTTCGGATTCAGAGCCCTTATCTACCTCGAGGTGGATGACCCCATCGAGCTCGGAAAGATCATTTTCGGCGCCGGCCTCGCGGATCCCGAAGGCGGCGAGGATCATTACACCGACGTCATCCGCAGGATCATTTCCCAAAGCGTGATAAAGGTCGCAGCGGACAACCTCCTTATAGAGGATGAGGCCCGCAAGAACACGGTGACTTATGATGAAGATGATCTCCTTGAGGAAGAGGACATTCACGCAGGGGAATGCGGTGATCCCGGGGAGTATATCCGATGCGCCCTGGAAGAGCAGCTGAAGAGCGCCGTAGCCTCCCTGGACGCCGGAATATCAATTGTCGGCCTGGAAGAGCCGGAGTTTGATGTCCCGGAGGATCTGAGCATTTATCTGCGAAGGCTCAGAGATCATAGATATCCTACGTACGGCACCTTCGGAACGATAAGGATGGACGACCCCTCCCGCAGAGTCGTGATGCTGATCCCGGGCACGGAGCTGACAGAGGATAATTATATCCTGGACCTTACAAGGGATCAGGTCGCCATGATAGTGGACTCGGAGAGCGCATCGGCCCGTCATGACGAAAAGAGTGACATCCCGGTGTACGTCACATCCATACTTGAAGTGCCGGTGCTGGAATGGAGCAGGAGGGGACGCCGTGAAGATCATGACCTGTGTATCGTGGACACCAGTGCCCTGATCTCCTGTGAGTTTAATAACTGCGAGATGCTCGTCTACAATGACGCCAGGGACGATTACATGGGCCTTACGGTGGACGGCACCGCAGTGGCCGGCGTTCCGCGCTCTCCCCGTGACGTCTCCGACATGGTGGACATGCTCCACAGGTACGGCGTAAAGGATTTTAAGGACGACAGTATACGCTCCTTTTTAGGTTGGATGCTCCGCGTGGTGTTCGATTTCGGACTGCGCTGCGACGCTCTTTTCGGAGAAAACGCCCTGATGCCCCTGATCGCCGCGCGCACCGTCAGGATGAGCGCAGACCGTACGGACAGTTTCGGCATATTCAGCAGGACATCCATCGTAGTGCGGGAGGGCTGTCTCACTCTTAAGGAACTGAGTATAAGGCTTAAGGAGATAAAACGGCCCGGAGACGGCTTAATGCTGGATGCGCTGGATCTTTCAACGTACAAAGACCGCAAAGACATCAGGGATGAACGGCCCCTCATAAAGGCTGTATGGGAGCTCACCCGCGGAAGCGGCGGGGAGGCGGCTGATAATGCCGTTTCCTATCTGGAGAGACGAATCTTCTATGACCCGCTGGCGGCGGTTTTCCTGGCACACTGCTACCGGGACGGCATCGGTGTGGAGAAGGACAGGCAAAAGTATATCGATCTCATATATGATGCCGCCAGCGATAAGATGGACATAATGAAGGAGATGTCATCCGCAGCGGTTACCGGAAGAGCGGACCTGGCCCTCAATGACTCCTATGCTTTCAGATGGAAGATGCCCGTATTCTGTGAATATCTCAGACATGAGCTGGACGCCCATCCGGATAAAAAAGGATACGTGGATATCGAGGATGACATCATCGATCCCCTGCGCCGGGCGGCTATGATGGATGAGCCGGGGTGGCGGGATATCCTCAGGGAGATCTGGGAAAGAGGCGGTCAGCTTCGGGAATACATCCTTGATTATGTCGCCTATGAAGACGGTCTCAGCGATCCGCCGGCTTACCGGGAAATGTGCTGTGAACTGGCAAAGGACTCGGTGGATGAACATATCCAAAAGCGCGCGGACAGGGAGAAAGACTTTGAAAATGAGGTCGGTTCCGTTACCCGGGAAGAGATGGACCGGATGGATTTCGCCTCATCCGTGGTCGGCAAGCAGACCGAATACCTCAAAAGAGTATACGAGGAAGAGAAGCAAAAGGAGGAGCAGAAGAGTCCCCCCGAGCCGGCGGGGCGAAGAAGTTTCTTTGAAGCTCTGGGCGACTTTTTCATGACGGAGGAACTGTGGGCATCCGCCCTGTGCCTTCTGACGATCGCTCTTCTGTACCTGTTCCGCTGGTTCGAGTCCGATGCAGCCCCGGACGGCATCCTGTGGGCCTTCGTCCACATGATATCGACCTTCGGCACCTTCGCGGTGGCTGCCGTCGCCCTGTTCTTTTCCTTTGAGCTGCTTTTCGAGATAGGCATCATTGGAGGCATCATAGGGGCCGTGGGAAGCGTGGCGGTGGTGATATTAATGGGCAGTTATCCATATGTTCTCACCTATTCCGTCATAGGGCTGGGGGCCATGGCGGCTGTGATGTTCATAAAGACACTGATCGTCATGAAACGGGGGTACTGATCGTGACGGTCCCGGAGGGACAATGGAAGAAAGACATGACAGAGTGAGCGTCACCCAGCTCACCCGCTACATCTCGGCGCTTATCGAGGGAGATATGTTCCTCAGCCAGGTGTGCGTGGAGGGGGAGCTGTCCAATGTGAAGCTGCATTCATCAGGACATATATATTTCACCCTAAAGGACGACGAGTCCCGCATAAGCTGCGTCATGTTCCGCTCGGCAGCGGGGAGCCTGAGGTTCTATCCCGAGGACGGCATGAAGGTCATCGCCTGGGGAAGAGTCGGGGTATACGAGAAGAGCGGCAGCTACCAGATCTACGTGTCCGCCATGAGAAAGGCGGGGGCGGGGGATCTGTACGAAAGATACCAGGAGCTTTTAAAACAGCTGGGGGACGCGGGATGGTTCGATCCTTCCCGCAAGAAGCCGCTGCCCTTCATGCCCCGCACCATCGCCCTGGTGACATCCCCCACGGGGGCTGCAGTGAGGGACATGATAAGCGTCCTTTCCAGGAGGGCGCCCTACGCCAGCCTCATCGTCTGCCCCGTGCTGGTGCAGGGAGAGGGGGCCGCGTCGAGCATCGCCTCCATGCTGGAGAGGATAGATTCCCTGGGCCTCGCGGACGTCATCCTTCTGGGAAGGGGAGGAGGTTCCATAGAGGACCTGTGGGCCTTCAACGAGATGGAGACCGTATCGGCGGTATACCGTTCAGACACCCCCATCATATCCTGCGTCGGGCACGAGACGGATTTCACCATCACGGATTTCGTGGCTGACCTGAGGGCGCCGACGCCATCCGCCGCGGCGGAGATGGCCGCACCGGACGCTTCCGAGCTGGCGGAGAGCATATCATCTCTTGGAAGGAGGATGGACGAGGCTGTCCGTACAAGGATCCTGTCCCTTTCGGAAAAGCTCAGGCAGATCCGCTCCCTTCCGGTCATGAAAAGGGCGTCCGCCGCGGTGGACGTGAAGCTGATGAGCGTGGACGCCGTCAGCGAAAAGCTGGACGAGAGGATACGCGCCCTGTTGGAGCGCAAATCCATGCAGGTCTCTTCCGCCGGGGATCTCATCAGGAGCTATTCCCTGGAGGATACCCTGAAGCGGGGATTCTACATACCGATGAAGGGGGAGGATACCGTCTTCGGAGGCATTCTGCCGGGGGACGAACTGACCTTTATGGGATGGGACGCGGCGGTGGACGTGACTGTGGACAATGTCAGGGGAGGTAAAAAAGATGAGTGAAGAAAAAGAACTGAGCTTTGAGGAAAAGCTGGAGAGGGCGACCCAGATAGCGTCGGCCCTTTCGGATCCATCGGCGGCTCTGGCGGAGAGCATGAAGCTGTACGAGGAGGGCAGAAAGCTGATAGATGAGATGACCGGGGAGCTGGAGGCGGCCAGGGAAAAGGTCCGCATCCTTACCGGGGAAGACACGCTGGAGGACTACGAATGATCAGGAAATACGGTCCCGATGTATTGAGATACATCGACACAGTGCTGGAAGGATACCTGCCCCAAAAGGATTTCCCGGAGAATATCCATGACGCGGTGAGGTATTCCCTCTTCGGGGACGGAAAGAGGGTAAGGCCCTTTCTGATGATAGCGGTATCGGACATGCTGGGAGGGGATCCCTCCTTCATCGAGCCCCTTTTCAGCGCCCTGGAAATGATCCATACGTACTCGCTGATCCATGATGATCTGCCCTGCATGGATGACGACGATACCAGGAGGGGCAAGCCCACGAACCACATAGTGTTCGGATATCCCGTGGCTGTGCTGGCGGGGGACGCCCTTCTGAACATGGCCTTCGAGACCGTCCTTAAGGCATACGGCGGCATAGAGCCCTCCATGAGGGAGCGCTACATCAGGGCTGCGGGGATCATCTCCGAATGCTCCGGGATCCTTGGCATGGTAGGCGGACAGGTGGCGGATATGATGTTCGACGAGAAGGGGGACGATCCCGCGGCGCTGGAATACATCTACCGCTGCAAGACCGGGGCCCTCATCAGAGCCGCGGTGCTCGCGGGAGCGCTGTCCTCACCGAA
>CADBPP010000035.1 GCA_902796565.1 uncultured Eubacteriales bacterium
AGTCGCTCTTCGAGAAGAGAGCGGAGGACACCGAAGTGATCTTTTCCACGTTGAAGCGCCCCTCGGGGGGTATCATCTCCTCCCAGGGAATGGCGTACACGGCGTCGAAAAGCTCATCGAAGCTTTTCGCGGGGAAACTCCCCATGCCGATGAGGACCCTGTTGGCGCTCCTAAGGGAGAGGTTCAGCCTCAGGGCGTCGGAGGCTCCCCCGGATATCCCGAGAAGCCCGTCCCTGGATGATACGATATCGTATCCCAGGTCCGCTATCTCCCTTTTCAGGACGCTCTCGGTCCCGAAGGCGCAGGTGGCAAATATCTTCATCCGTCTTCCCCCGCGCTTTCTCTGAGATTCTTTATGCGGTCCCTGAGGACAGCGGCCTTTTCGAAGTCCAGCTCGGAAGCGGCCTTTTTCATCTGCTTCTCCAGATCCGCGATCATGTCGTCCAGGGCCTTCGCCGGGGCGCTGCCGGGAAGCTTCTTTTCCTTCTTCTTTTGGGCCTTCTCCTCTGCCGGGGAGAGGGCCTCGATGAGGCTTTGGTGGATCTCACGGGTGATGCCCCTGGGCACTATGCCGTGCTCCTCATTGTAGGAGCTCTGTATGGCGCGGCGGCGCTCCGTCTCGTCGATGGCGGTCTTCATGGAGGGTGTTACGGTATCGGCGTACATGATGACCTGCCCCTGCTCGTGTCTCGCGGCCCTTCCTATGGTCTGGATAAGGGCGGTGGTGCTTCTGAGGAAGCCCTCCTTGTCCGCGTCCAGGATGGCGACGGTGGAGACCTCCGGCAGGTCCAGTCCCTCCCTCAGGAGGTTGATGCCTATGAGCACGTCGAAGACTCCGCTTCTCAGGTCCTTTATCAGTTCGCTGCGTTCCAGCGTGTCGATGTCCGAATGCATGTACTTGCAGGCGATGCCGGCTCTTGAAAGGTACTGGGTCAGATCCTCCGCCATCCTCTTGGTAAGGGTGGTGACTAGTACGCGGTTCCCCTTCGCGCTCTCGGTGCGAAGCACCCCCATAAGGTGCTCTATCTGCCCCTTAGTGGGCACCACGGTGATCTTCGGGTCGATCAGGCCCGTGGGGCGGACGATCAGTTCCGCCACATTGGAGCTCCTTTCGGTCTCGTACTCCCCGGGGGTGGCGGAGACGTAGATGACCTGGTTGATGCGTTCGTCGAATTCCTCGAAGCTGAGGGGACGGTTGTCGAAGGCCGAGGGCAGCCGGAAGCCGTAGTCCACCAGGTTCTCCTTGCGTGAATGGTCCCCTCCCCACATGCCCCTCACCTGGGGCAGGGTCACATGGGACTCGTCCACGAACATCAGGAAGTCTTTGGGGAAGTAGTCCAGCAGAGTGTAGGGAGGATCCCCGGCGGCGGTGTGGTTGATGTGGCGGGTATAGTTCTCTATGCCCTTGCAGTAGCCCATCTCCCTGAGCATCTCCATGTCGTAGTTGGTGCGCTGCATCAGCCTCTGGGATTCCACCAGCATGCCCTTGGAATTGAAGTATTCCAGCCGCTCGTCCAGCTCCTGCTGGATGGTGGTCAGGGCGTCCTGCAGCTTTTCCGGGCTGGTGACGTAGTGGGATGCGGGGTAGATGGCCACGTGGGTGCGGCCCCCTATGACCTTTCCCGTGACGGGGTTTATCTCGCTGATGCGGTCTATCTCGTCCCCGTAGAACTCTATCCTCAGGGCGTAGTCCGCGGTGCTGGCGGGGAAGACCTCCACGGTGTCCCCCTTCACCCTGAAGGTGCCCCGGTGGAAATCCATGTCATTGCGGTCATACTGGATGTCGGTCAGATCCCTCAGGAGCTCGTCGCGCTCGATCATGCTCCCGGGTCTCAGGGAGATCACCAGGTTTTGGTAGTCCGACGGACTTCCCAGACCGTAGATGCAGCTGACGGAAGCCACCACGATGACGTCCCGCCTTTCCAGGAGGGAACTGGTGGCGGAATGCCTGAGCTTGTCTATGTCGTCGTTGATGTCGGCGTCCTTTTCGATGTACAGGTCCTGTCCCGGGACATAGGCCTCGGGCTGGTAGTAATCGTAGTAGGACACGAAGTATTCCACGGCGTTTTCCGGGAAGAAGGATCTGAACTCGTTGTAGAGCTGGGCGGCCAGGGTCTTGTTGTGGGCCAGCACCAGGGTGGGACGGTCAGTCTCCTGGATGATGCGGGCCATGGTATAGGTCTTGCCGCTGCCGGTCACCCCCATGAGGGTCTGTTCGCGGAGGCCTTCCCGTACTCCCTCTGAAAGGGAGGCGATGGCCCGGGCCTGGTCCCCGGCGTCGCCGTAGGGCGAATGAAGCTTGAACATTTTATATTATCCTTTTACAGTTTTAT
>CADBPP010000036.1 GCA_902796565.1 uncultured Eubacteriales bacterium
GCTGGCCCGCAAGATGGGCATCGATCCCTTCGAGTTCCGCTACAACAACCTGGTGGAAGAAGGTGAGAAGGCCATCTACGGCGAGCTGTACAAGGAATATCCCATGAAGGAGATGTTCGACAAGGCCCGTCCCGTGTATCAGAAGTACAAGGCAGAAGCCGAAGCCAAGAAGGCTGAAGGCAAGCTGGCGGGAGTCGGCGTATCCTTCGGCGGATTCCAGTGCACCCTCGGCGGCATCGACAGCGCCGATATGGCCATCGAGCTCAATCCCGACAACTCCGTAACGGTATTCAATACCTGGGAGGATATGGGACAGGGCGGCGATATCGGAACCGTCACACTTACGGTGAAGGCCCTTGAGCCCCTGGGGATCAAGCCCGATCAGGTCCACTTCGTAATGTGCGATACCAAGTACTGCCCCGACTCCGGAGTCGCAGCGGGAAGCCGTTCACACATCATGTACGGTCTGGCCTGCATCGACGGCGCCAACAAGCTGATGGCAGCCATGCGCAAGGCTGACGGTACGTTCCGCACCTACGATGAGATGAAGGCTGAAGGCCTTGAGCTGAAGTACAACGGCCACGCCGACTACTTCAACACCGGTATGCACGAGCCCGATCCCAACGCCGGACAGGGCGAGGCGAGAGGCGCCTACATGTACGGACTGAACATCGCCGAAGTGGAAGTCGATCCCGAGACCGGCAAGGCCACGGTGGTCCGCTATACGGTCGTTGCAGACGTCGGAAAGATCGGCAACAAGCTTGCTGTCGACGGTCAGGCATTCGGCGGCACGTCCCACAGCATCGGCATCGCTCTTACAGAGGATTACTTCGATGTCATAAAGGACAAGAGCATCCTCGCCTGCGGAGTGCCCACCATCCTTGATATCCCCGATGACTTCAACGCCATCTACATCGAGACACCGCGTGATCCGGCTCTGACGCCCTTCGGATCCTCCGGCTGCTCCGAGACCTTCCAGTCCAGCGGCCATATGTCCGTCATCAACGCCATCAACGACGCAGCGGGAGTCAGGATCTACGATGAGCCCGCCCGTCCCGAAAAGATCAAGGCGGCCCTCGACGCGAAGGCCAGGGGAGAAGAGCTCAAGCCCGAGCCCTACTTCTTCGGCACAGACTTCGAGGATGAGCTCCAGGAGATCAGGGACAATCCCATGTAAAACGAAAGTTAAGCTGAATACAGAGGGTCGGCCGTTCGACCGGCCCTTTGTCTTGCAAAAGAAGCGGCGGTGTGTTAAAGTTTTCTTACAGAGGGAAGCCTTAACAGACCTTTGCCGTACCGGTTCAAGGAGGTTTTAAGAGAATGGACAGAGAAAAAGCCTTATCCTATTCCGCGGGATGCTTCAAGGGACAGCCGGCCTCGTGCATGTGCTCCTGCCCCTTCAATGTGGACATCCGCGGCTTTGCGGATAAAATGAAGAACGGACGCTATTCCAGCGCATACCGCCAGCTGAGAAACGATCTGGTGTTCCCGGAAACGGTATCGGAGCTGTGCGACGCCCCCTGCGAGGGCAGCTGCGTCAGGCAGTTCCTCGACGAGAGCGTAAAGATCCGCTCCCTGGAGGCCGCGTGCTTCGATCTGACGAAGAAGAAGGATCCGCAGCCCTACCGCCTTCCGGCGAGGAATGAAAGGATCGCGGTCATCGGAGGCGGCATCAGCGGCCTGATCTGCGCCTACCGCCTGGCCATCAGAAAGTACTCTGTCACGGTATTCGAATCTTCTGACGGCTGGGGAGGTTCACTCAGAGAGCACCCCGCATGGGAGATGATGGAAAGGGAGATCGCGACACAGATATCCCTGGAAAAGACGGAGTTCGTCTTCAATAAGAAAACGGACATCTCAGATGCGGAAGGCTTTGACGCCCTTTACATAGCCACGGGAGCGGGAGGGGATGACTTCGGACTTCTTGACGGATGGGATCCATCCACACTGGCAGCGAAAAGGACCGGGACCTTCCTGGGAGGAAAGCTGACGGGCTGCGATGACGTGACAGCGTGCCTTCACGGCATAAGGGCGGCACAGCAGATCGAAGCCTACATCCTTTCCGGAAAGATGCCGGTGAACTCAGGTGATAAAAAGGGCGGATTCTGCGGACACTACATAAACACCCAGGGCAGACCCGTCATAGCTGCGGTCATACCCTCGGGAAGGATATATACTTCCGAGGAGGCGACAGCGGAGGCGTCAAGATGTCTCTTGTGCGACTGCACCGAGTGCATGGACGCCTGCGAGATGCTCCAGAAGTACCATAAGGATCCCATACGCATCACCACGGAGATATATCAGGACGCGGTGGCGGTGGCCGGAGCCTCCATGCGCACCATCGGAAGACAGGTCTCTTCCTGCAACCTATGCGGACTGTGCGGGAAGATCTGCCCCGAGAACGTGGACACGGGAGAGGCCATGCTCTATTCCAGAAGGGACAGGGTGGAGATGGGGATACTTCCCCCCGCCTTCCACGACCACTGGATGAGAGAGATGACCTTCGCCCTGGGGGAGGCGTCCCTGGTGATGACACCCGCTGATTCCTCAAAGTGCGACTATGTGTTCTTCCCGGGCTGCCAGCTGGGGGCCTCGGACCCGAGGTACGTGGAAAAGGCGTACGAGTCCCTGGTGAACGAGGGAGCTCTCTCCTGCGGCCTTATACTGGAATGCTGCGGCGTTCCCGCCAGATGGGCGGGCCTTAAGGAAGTGGAGGACGCCGTGGGAGAGAGGCTGCGGGAGCAGCTCTCATCCATGGGTGATCCGGTGCTCATATGCGCATGCACCTCCTGCGAGAGGAACCTGAGGGAAAAGCTTCCCGGCACGAAGATAGTCTCCCTTTACAGCATGCTGGGGGAGATCCTGCTCTCCGCGGCATCCTCTCTGAAGGAAGCGGCCGTTTTCGATCCCTGCGCCTCATCGGAGGACGCCTCAGCCAGGGAGGGCGTCCGCGCCCTCGCCCGTAAGGCAGGCGTGGATGTGAGGGAACTCTCCTTCAGCGGCGAGAGGGCCCGCTGCTGCGGCTTCGGAGGACATATCCGGGCCGCGAATCCGGCTCTGTTCGAGGAGATAGCGGACAACAGAGCCTTCGAGGACGAACTGCCCTACATCACATACTGCGCCAACTGCCGCGAGACCTTCGCAGGCAGGGGAAAGCAGGCCATGCACATCCTGGATGTGATCTACGGCCTCGATGACGGCAGCCGCAGAGCTGTCAGCATCAGCGGCAGAAGAAGGAACATGCTGGAGGTGAAGAGGATCATGACGGAGAAATATATGGGACAGAGCTTTGAAATACCAAAGGAGCCCTGGGAGGATCTGGAACTTGAGATCCCGGGTGAACTCGCGGAAAAGATGGAAAAGACCCTGATATCGGAGGATACGGTGCGCCGCGCCGTATACTCGGCGGAGAACGGGGGATCGCGCTTTGAAAAGCAGGGCGTGTTCATAACCAGCGCAAAAGAGGGGGTCGTCACCGTCTGGGTACATTATGAAAAGAACGCCGGAGGATACAGCCTCGTCAGCGTATATTCCCACAGGATGGAGATCAAGGGAGGTCAGAATGGCTGAATTCGTTGAGTTTGAAGATATAACATGCACCCGCTGCGGTGTGAAGATGGAACTGTCCATGGCTGATTTCACTTACCTCGGCCACAACTTCCATACGGAAGTGATGCGCTGCCCCGTCTGCGGAGAGGTATATATCCCCAGGGAACTGGCGGAGGGGAAGATAGCGGACGCCGAGACGGCGCTGGAGGACAAGTAGAAAGGAAGAGGACATGAGGAAGTTCGGCATCGTCGGCGGTTTTCTCGGAGCGGGAAAGACAACAGTGATGCTCGCTCTTAGCGAGTATTATAAAAACAAGGGGATCGGATGCGAACTGATCACCAATGACTTCACGTCAGGAGAGCTGGTGGACGCCCTCTACAGCGAGAAGCTGGGGGCGGATGTCAGCTCCATGCCCGGCGGCTGCATATGCTACCGCATGCGGGAGCTCTCCGAGGTACTGGAGAAGGCCTTCAGCGGCGGAGCTGATATCGTGCTCAGCGACATCCCCGGCTCCAGCGTGGGAGCTCTGGACAGCGTGTACCGCGGGCATTCCTGGGGAGACATAACTCTCGCGCCGTTTCTGAGCGTGGTCGATCCCCAGAGGCTTCCTTTGCTTTACGATGACGACACCGTGATGCTCACCCACCTTCCGGCGGATCTGAGAGATCTCATGCGTTCCGAGATACTGGAAGCCGACGCGGTGGTCCTAAACAAGACCGATACGATAACGGATGAGCAAAGGGAGGAAGCCCTGTCCCTCATACGCAGCGTGAGCCCGGCCTCTGCCGTGTATTGCGTCAGCGCGAAAAACGGTGACGGCATTGGGGAGCTGGCGGAATACATCCTTTCCTCCGAAACGTGCCTCGAGCAGCCCGAGGGGCTGGGTGCGGACATCCCCACGATGACGTCCCAGCTGAAGCTCTCGAGGTATGTCTGCTGCTTTTACGTGAAGGTATGCTGCGACGATTTCAGCTCCGATGATTACATAAAAGGACTTATGGAGCAGTCGAGATTCACCTTTGCATCCTTCAACGCCAACATGCCCCACATGAAGATCTTCGCTTCGTCACCGGAAGGGAACTACTGCAAGTATTCCCTCACGGGCATCGAC
>CADBPP010000037.1 GCA_902796565.1 uncultured Eubacteriales bacterium
AGAAGGGTTTTGGGGATGAAGGGGGAGATATGCCTTCTCACCGCCACCAGCGGGGACACCGGCAGCGCCGCCCTCTCGGGCTTTTCCGACGTGGAAGGCACCCGCATCATGGTATTCTATCCCCACGGGGGCGTCAGCGAGATGCAGCGCCGCCAGATGAGCACCTGCACCGGAAAGAACACCAGGGTCTGCGCCATAAGGGGGAACTTCGACGACGCCCAGAGCGCCGTGAAGAGCGTTTTCCTCGATACTGAGCGCTTTGAGGGCATAAGCCTCTCCAGCGCCAATTCCATCAACATAGGAAGACTGGTGCCCCAGATCGCCTATTACTATACCACATACAAGCGCCTGGTGAACGCGGGGGAGATCCCCTGCGGGCAGGAGCTGTCATTCATAGTGCCCACGGGCAACTTCGGAGACATCCTGGCGGGATATTTCGCCAAGAGGATGGGCCTTCCCGTGGGAAAGCTCATCTGCGCCTCCAATGAAAACAGGGTCCTGGCGGACTTTTTCGCCACGGGGACCTACGACAGAAGGAGGGATCTCGTAAAGACTCCTTCTCCCTCCATGGATATACTCATATCCTCCAACCTGGAGCGGCTCATCAGCCTCATCTGCACTCCCGAAAAGAACGCCGTATACATGAAGGAGCTCTCTGAGAAGGGCGTCTACAGCGTAACGGCACAGGAACTTTCCATGATCAGGGAGGACTTCGACGGGGTGTACGCCTCAAAGGAGGAGGCCAGAGATGCCCTCGGATACTATTTCGCCGAATACAGCTATCTCACCGACCCCCATACGGCGGTGGCTCTGGCGGCATACAGGAAAGGAAAATACACATCGCCGGTGGCGGTGCTTTCCACCGCTTCCGCCTTCAAGTTCTCCTCTGAGGTGCTTTCATCCATCGGAGAGGAGCCCGCACCCACTGAATTTGGGAGCATGGAAAAGCTCTCGGAGATCTCCGGGTGCCCGGTGCCGGCCGGCCTTTTGAAGGCGGCCTCATCGGAGGAAGTCCATAAGGACGTTACGGATCCCGAAGCCATTTCTTCCTATGTGGAGGCATATCTGAAGGGAGGGAAAAAGGAATCTGTCCGGATAAGGGTCCCGGCCAGCTCCGCCAATGTCGGTCCCGGTTTCGATACCCTTGCCGTCTCCATGGGACTGTATAACTGTTTTGAAGCTTCCATATCCGACGAAGGCATCCTGGAAGGCTTTGAAGGAAGCTTCCCATACGATGAGTGCTACTTCATCCAGGCTTTCGAGCTGGCCTGCAGGCAGTGCGGCAGGAGCGCTCCGAAGATCAGGGTGAAGATGGAATCGAACGTTCCCTCATCCAGGGGCCTCGGCAGCAGCGCCACACTGTACATAGGGGGACTTGCCGCCGCGAACGAGCTGATGGGACTTCAGCTGTCACGCGCCGACATCCTCAGGATGGCCTCGGTACTGGAGGGACACGCGGACAACGCCGCCGCCGCCGTCTACGGAGGTCTTACTGCGGCCCTCATCGATGAAGACGGAGTCGCCAGGGCCCAGAAGCTGCATATCGCTCCGGAACTGCGTTTCACCGCGTTCATCCCTGACATACGCATATCCACCGAGGAAGCCAGGAGCATCCTTCCGAAGAATTACGACAGAAGGGACGCTGTTTTCAACGTGACCCATCTGGCCAGCCTTATCGCCGCCCTTTCCTCCGGGGACATGGAAATGCTCTCCCTTTCCCTGAAGGATAGGATCCATCAGCCCTACAGGCTGCCCCTGATACCGGAATACGACAAAGTCAAGGCCTTCTGCGAGTCAAACAGCGCGGTGTTCTATCTTTCTGGCAGCGGCCCGACACTGATGGCTGTGAGCACCTCCGAAGGATTCACGGCAGAGGCTCAAAAGTTCGCAGATACTCTGGAGGGCAGATGGAAGTGCCTTCCCCTCAGCGTGGACGAAGACGGTCTGAGCGTTTTTTAGGATATCCGGATACCGCATCGATTGGTGCGGTATCTTTTTTAGTGGGCTGAAGCTGCACTAAAATGTGGGAAACTATGTCCAAAACATGGTACAATAATAAAGATGAATACGTATGGGAGGAAGAAATGGAACTGCGTGAATTTTTCGACAGCAATCCTTCATGTGCCCTGGCCTTTTCCGGCGGCGTTGACTCATCATACCTTCTGTATTCTGCATCACGCTGGTGTAAAAAGCTGGGAGTATATTATGTGAAGTCCCTTTTCCAGCCTCAGTTTGAGCTGGATGACGCAAAAAAGCTCTGCGAAGAGCTGGGAGTGACTTTAAATATCATAGAGGCGGACGTGCTGTCCGACCCGACGGTGGTATCGAATCCCTCCGACCGCTGTTATTACTGCAAGAGGGTCATATTTGAAAAGATAACCGAAAAGGCGCGGGAAGACGGCTTTGAACTGGTCATCGAAGGCACCAACGCCTCCGATGACATAGACGACAGGCCGGGATACCGGGCCCTCGGGGAGATGAAGGCGGCTTCGCCCCTGAGGCTGTGCGGCCTTACCAAGGACATGATAAGGGAGCTCTCAAGGGAGGCGGGGCTCTTTACCTGGAACAAGCCCTCCTACGCTTGTCTCGCCACCAGGATACCCACTGGGGAAGAGATAACAGCTGAAAAGCTCAGGACCACCGAACAGGCGGAGGGGATCCTCATGGATATGGGGTTCACGGACTTCCGCATAAGGATGGTATCCGGCATCGCGAAGATACAGCTCAGAAAGGAACAGTTCCCCCTTCTTGCCGAGAAGAGGGAGGATATAGTAAAAGTGCTGTCTCCCATGTATAAGGGGATAACACTGGATCTGGAGGCCAGAAATGGAGAATGACGTAAAAAGGACACTGGAGCAGGTGAAGGAGGGATCCCTCAGCGTGGAGGACGCTCTTCTCAAGCTCAAGATACAGCCCTTTGAGGACATAGGATACGCCAAGGTGGATCTGCACAGGAAGATCCGCCAGGGGCAGTCCGAGGTCATCTACGGCGCGGGAAAGACGCCGGAGCAGATAGTGGGTATACTCCATACGATGCTCAATGCCGGTCAGGAGACCGTGCTCATCACAAGGCTTTCCAGAGAGGCAGCGGAGATGATCTCCTCGGAGATTGACATAGACTATCACAGTGACGCCAGATGCGGCATCGTGGGTCCGGTGCCCGTTCCCGACGGGATAGGAAAGATAGTCGTGGCCACAGGCGGCACCAGCGACATCCCCGTGGCCGAGGAAGCCGCCATTACCGCCGAGGTCATGGGAAACGAGGTCATAAGGCTCTACGATGTGGGAGTCGCGGGGCTGCACCGCACCTTGGCCCATCTTGACGACATCATGGGCGCCTCTGTCATCATCGCCATCGCGGGCATGGAAGGGGCTCTTGCCAGTGTGCTCGGGGGCCTCGCGGACTGCCCTGTGATAGCAGTACCCACCTCCGTGGGATACGGTGCATCCTTCGGAGGGCTCTCTGCTCTTCTCTCGATGCTGAATTCCTGCGCCAGCGGAGTCAGTGTCGTCAACATCGACAACGGTTTTGGCGCAGGATATCTCGCCGGGATGATAAATCATATGTCCGGGAGGAAACAGTGATGAAGATACTCTATCTTGACTGCTCCATGGGGGCCGCGGGGGACATGCTCACGGCAGCCCTGGTGGACGCGATGGGGGACAGGGACGAACTCGTCGGGGAGCTCAATTCCATCGGTATCCCCGGTGTGGAATTCACGGCACAGACATCCGTGAAATGCTCCGTCACCGGCCTTCACATGAAGGTCACCGTCAACGGCACCGAAGAGGGGGATGAAGATCATGAGCATGAACATCACCATGACCATGAACACCACCATGAGCATGACCATCATCACGAACATGAACATGAGCACTCCCATGATGAGGGCAGCGCTCATGAGCATTCCCATTCCGACCTTCACGGCATAGAACACCTCGTAAGGGATCATTTCCATATATCACCGAAAGTGGCCGATGACGTCATGAAGGTCTACGGCATCATAGCCGAAGCGGAGAGCACGGTCCACGGTGTTCCCGTAGACCGGATACATTTCCACGAGGTGGGCCAGATGGACGCTGTGGCGGACATCACGGCGGTATGCTATCTGATGGACAGGCTCTCACCGCAAAAGGTGGTGGTCTCCCCGGTAAACGTGGGCTCCGGCACAGTAAAGACCCAGCACGGTATCCTTCCGATACCTGCTCCCGCCACGGCGCTCA
>CADBPP010000038.1 GCA_902796565.1 uncultured Eubacteriales bacterium
CGTCGTGACCTTCAACATGGACGAGTA
The DNA here is from genome assembly GCA_902796565.1 of uncultured Eubacteriales bacterium. Classification (GTDB taxonomy): domain Bacteria; phylum Bacillota; class Clostridia; order Eubacteriales; family Anaerofustaceae; genus RUG14186. Next base: position 28 of record CADBPP010000038.1, read on the forward strand.
CCTCGGCCTTCCTCACGAGCATGACCAGAGCTACTGGTACTTCATGCACGACAATTTCTTTGACCACCTGGTGGACATGAAGAGCGAGAACATCAACATCCTCAACGGGATGACGGATGATCCCGAAGGAGAATGCGCCCGTTACGAGGAAAAGATCGCCTCCTACGGAGGGATAGACCTCTTCATGGGAGGTATAGGCGTTGACGGGCATCTGGCCTTCAACGAGCCCTATACGTCCCTCACTTCCCGCACAGGACTGAGGATGCTCACTACCGATACACGTATCGTCAATTCCCGTTTCTTCGGCAACGATCCCGAAAAGGTTCCCGCCATGGCCCTTTCGGTGGGCATCGGCACCGTGACCGACGCGAAGGAAGTCCTGATCCTCATCAGCGGTCACAACAAGGCCCGCGCCCTGAAGGAGACCGTTGAGGGCAGTGTCAGCCAGAAATGGACCTGCAGCGCGCTGCAGATGCACAACGGCGCCATCATCGCCTGCGATGAGGAAGCCTGCGGAGAACTCACCGTTGACACATACAAGTACTTCCTGGATATCGAAAGGAAGGAGCGTCTTTAATGGGTAAATATTTCGGAACCGACGGCTTCAGGGGTGAAGCCAACAGGGACCTCACCTTCGAGCACGCCATACAGATCGGCCGTTTCCTTGGCTGGTACTACGGAGCGGCCCAGGGCAAGAAGGCCAAGGTCCTGATAGGAAAAGATACCAGAAGAAGCAGCTACATGTTCGAGTACGCGCTGTGCACCGGCCTCATGGCCAGCGGAGCCGACGCGTACATCATGCACGTCACCACCACCCCTTCGGTGGCATACATCACCAGGGTGGACGATTTCGACTGCGGCATCATGATAAGCGCCTCCCACAATCCCTTCTATGACAACGGCATCAAGCTCATCAACGCCCAGGGCGAGAAGATGGATGAGGAGACCATCCTGAAAGTAGAGGATTACATAGACGGAAAGATCCAGATCCCAGTCGCCGAAAAGGGAGACATCGGACGGACCGTCGACTACGTAGAGGGACGCAACCGCTACATCGGACACCTCATCTCCATGTCGAAGTTCAGCTTCAAGGATGTCAAGGTGGGGCTCGACTGCGCCAACGGCGCTTCATGGCAGATCGCCAAGTCCGTCTTCGACGCCCTGGGAGCGAAGACATATGTCATCAACAACTCCCCGGACGGGCTGAATATCAACACGGACTGCGGGTCCACCCACATCGAGGGTCTTCAGAAGTTCGTTGTGGACAACGGCCTCGATATCGGCTTTGCCTTCGACGGCGACGCCGACAGGTGCCTTACCGTCGACGAGAAAGGCAATGTGGTGACAGGGGATCATACCCTCTACATCTGCGGGCTGTACATGAAGGAGATCGGCGAACTGGCGAACAACAAGGTGGTCACCACCGTCATGTCGAACTTCGGCCTCTACAAGGCCCTGGACAAGGTAGGCATCGGATATGAAAAGACCGCCGTGGGCGACAAATATGTCTATGAGAACATGGTGGAAAACGGACACCGCATCGGCGGAGAGCAGAGCGGACATACCATCTTCACCAAGTATGAGACCACCGGCGACGGCCTTGTCACCAGCCTCAAGCTGATGGAGGTCATGCTGGCCAGGGGCAAGAAGATGAGCGAACTGGCAGCCCCAGTGGTATTCTATCCCCAGGTCCTCAAGAACATCCGCGTCAAGAGCAAGCCCGAGGCCCAGAACGATCCGGACGTCCAGGCCGCGGTCGCAAAGGTCGCAGAGGAACTGGGAGACGACGGACGCATCCTGGTGAGGGAAAGCGGCACGGAACCCGTGATCAGGGTCATGGTCGAAGCCGGAAGCGACGAGATCTGCGAAAAGTATGTGGACCGGGTCATCGACGTTATAAAAGCCAAAGGCCACGCGGTTCAGTAACTTACTTCTTTGCATGCGTATCCCAATGTCATTTAGTTTTAGCATCTGAGATACTATATAAAAAGCACGGAGCCTTCGACAAACAATAAACGAAGGCTCCGTTTGTTTATGATTTGCCGGGTTAACAGTCTTAAGGCCCGCCATATCATAAAAATGCATAA
>CADBPP010000039.1 GCA_902796565.1 uncultured Eubacteriales bacterium
TCTCCGGTAGGATGCGCAGTAGGAGCTATCGCAGCCTTTGGTTTCAAATGCGAAGTTGAGATAGTAAAGCATGACGGAACTATCATGGACGTTAGCGACGCGGCTAAGGAAAAGATGGACGTAGTGATCGAAAAGGGAAGCGCAGTTGCCGGAGCAGCAAAGGATATAGCTTCAGAAAAGTTCGAATCAGCTAAAGACATCGCCGCTGAGAAGTTCGAATTCGCAAAAGACATAGCTTCCGATAAATTCGAGAGCGCGAAGGACAAAGCGTCAGAGACATTCAACAAGGCAAAGGAAAAGGCTTCTGAGACCATCGAGACCGCGAAGGAAAAACTCGACGAGAAGAAGGAAGCAGGCGAGATGGATATAGATTTCTCGGGATGCTTCGGCGAAGATGACGAAATAAACGATACCATTTAGTTATCGTAAGAATTAAATTACCTGAAAGGACGACTTTGAATAAATGAGCACAGAAGTTACTATGGACAAAATAACAGCGCTGGCCAAGGGCAGGGGTTTCGTATATCCGGGTTCAGAGATATACGGCGGCCTTGCCAATACATGGGACTACGGTCCTCTCGGCGTTGAATTCAAGAACAACATAAAGAAAGCATGGTGGAAGAAATTCGTACAGGAGTCAAAGTACAATGTGGGACTTGACGCCGCCATACTCATGAACCCCCAGACGTGGGTCGCTTCAGGCCACGTGGGAGGATTCGCTGATCCGCTTATCGACTGCAAAGCCTGCAAGGCAAGATTCCGCGCGGACAAGCTCATAGAGGATTTCCTCAAAGAGCAGGGCAAGGAAGAAGTCGTTGACGGATGGTCCAACGAAAAGCTGGAAAGCTTTATCAGAGACAACGGCATAAAGTGCCCCGAGTGCGGAAAGACGGATTTCACGGATATCCGCCAGTTCAATCTGATGTTCAAGACTTTCCAGGGAGTAACCGAAGACTCAAAATCAGAACTTTTCCTGAGACCTGAAACGGCCCAGGGAATATTCGTAAATTTCAAGAACGTCCAGAGAACATCAAGGAAGAAGATTCCTTTCGGTATAGCCCAGATAGGTAAATCTTTCCGTAATGAGATTACTCCGGGCAACTTTACGTTCAGGACGAGGGAATTTGAGCAGATGGAGCTTGAGTTCTTCTGTGAGCCGGGAACAGACCTTGAGTGGTTCAGCTACTGGAAGGATTACTGCGTTTCATTCCTGAAGAGTCTGGGCATGAAAGAGGATCATATCAAACTCAGAGATCACTCGCAGGAAGAACTTTCCCATTACAGCAACGCGACAACAGATATCGAGTATCTGTTCCCGTTCGGATGGGGCGAGCTCTGGGGTATCGCAGACAGAACAGATTTTGACCTGAAACAGCACATCGAACACTCAGGTCAGGAAATGAACTACGTTGATTCAGAAACAGGCAACAAGTATGTGCCTTACTGTATAGAGCCGTCGCTTGGAGCAGACCGTGTGGCGCTGGCGTTCCTCATCGACGCTTACGATGAAGAAACAGTAACAGACGCGAAGGGCAAGGAAGACACCAGGACAGTCCTGAGGCTTCATCCTGCTCTGGCGCCGTACAAAGCGGCAGTGCTCCCGCTGGCCAAGAAACTCGCTCACGTGGCAGAGCCGATACATGAGCAGCTGAGCAAATACTTCTCAGTAGATTACGATGCTGCAGGCTCCATAGGCAAGAGATACAGACGTGAGGATGAGATCGGCACACCGTTCAGCATATGCGTTGATTTTGATACAGAAGAGGACGGATGTGTGACCATCAGGGACAGAGATACCATGGAACAGGTAAGAGTCCCGGTGGATGAGGTGAAGTCGTATATTGAAGAAAGGCTTGAGTTCTAAAAGCTTTTCACGGAAAAAATTGTTATGGGTAAATATGTCTATTCGTTCAGCGAAGGCTCCAGGGAAATGACGGATGTGCTTGGCGTCAAAGGAGCTAACCTGGCTGATATGACCAATATAGGTCTCCCGGTGCCGTTCGGATTTACGGTCACAACGGGAGCCTGTAACCGATTCTATGAAGAAGACCTGCAGATTGCAGGCGACATCAGAGAAGAGATAACTGAAAAACTGGAGGACCTGGAGAATGTCACGGAGAAGCGTTTCGGCGATCCGGCGGCACCGCTCCTTCTTTCAGTGCGCGCAGGTGCTCCCGTAACCATGCCGGGTATGATGGACACCATGCTCAACATTGGAATAAACGATGAGATAACAGAAGCTCTCGCGAAGATGACCGGAAGCGAGAGATTCGCCTATGATACATACTGCAGATTCATTAAGTCCTACGGGACGATAGTAATGGGTCTTCCAAAGAGCCGGTTCGACCTGGTCCAGGCCGCAAAAAGGTTCAATGAAGGTCTTGAGGATGATGAGGAATTCACGGTGGACCAGCTGAAAAGCCTGGCTGCTTCATATAAAAACACAGTGGAACAGTTATCCGGCGAGAGTTTCCCGCAGGATCCAAAGAAGCAGCTGATGGATGCCATTTCCGCGGTATTCCTTTCCTGGAACGGGGAAAGAGCCGTTCTCTACAGGAAACTGAACGATATTCCCGATAATATGGGAACCGCTGTAAGCGTGCAGTCTATGGTCTTCGGCAATATGGGGGAA
>CADBPP010000040.1 GCA_902796565.1 uncultured Eubacteriales bacterium
ACGTAGAACGCGCCGTTCGGCTTGCAGCAGGTGATGCCCGGGATCTTGTTGAGGGCGTCGACCAGATAGTCCCTGCGCTCCTTGAAGGCCTTCTTCATGACCTCGACGGAATCCTGCGGGCCGGTCAGGGCCTCGACGCCGGCCATCTGCGCGGCGCTGTTCGTGCAGGAGTTCGAGTTCACCATGAGGCGCTCCACTCTCTGCGCGAGCTCCTCGGGCATGACGCCGTAGCCAAGGCGCCAGCCGGTCATGGCATAGGTCTTCGAGAAGCCGTCCAGGATAATGGTGCGGTCCTTCATGCCGGGCAGGGTCGCGAACGAGCAGGGCTCGCCTTCGTAGACCAGGCGGTCGTAGATCTCGTCCGAAAGAATGAGGACGTCCGGATGCTTCCTGAGGATGTCCGCGATCTTCGCAAGCTCCTCTCCGGTCAGCACGCCGCCGGTCGGGTTGGAGGGGTTGTTGATGATGATGAGCTTCGTCTTGTCGCTGATGCTCTTCTCCAGAAGCTCGAGGTCGATCTTGAAGTTGTTCTTCGCGAGAAGGGGCATGGGAACCGGCACGCCGCCCGCGAAATTGATGCAGCTCTCGTAGATCGGGAAGCCGGGGTTCGGATAGATGACCTCGTCGCCCTTGTTCACGAGCATGAGCATGGTGTAGAACATGATCGGCTTGCCGCCGGGCACCACCACGACCTGGTTCGCGTTGACGTCGATATGCTTATACTTTTTGCAGTAGTCGGCGATGGTCTGGCGGAGAATGGGATAGCCGGGCGTGGGCGCGTAGCCGGTATAGCCGTCGTTCAGCGCCTTGCAGGCCGCGTCGATGATATTCTGCGGTGTCTTGAAATCGGGCTGGCCGATCTCCATATGGATGATGCTCCTGCCCTGCGCCTCCAGGCCCTGCGCTTCCGCAAGAATGCCGAAAGCCGACTCGGTCCCGAGCCTGCTCATCCTGTCTGCGATCAAATGTTCATACATGACAATACCCCTCTCTGCACGTCGGCAGCCTTGTTAAATTAAAAACAATACGGAGATATCATATCACAGCCGGCCTGAAAAAGCAATTTGCCGTGTCCCTGTTTTTTGAAATACATTGTACAAATCAAAGGCCACGGCCGCGCATCCGGCAGCTCAGAGAAGGTCCTCCAGCGTGACCGAATCGACGTAGCGGTCGATGACTTCGCCGAGCCCGGTCCAGAAACCGCGCGTCGGACAGGCTCCGGCACGCGAGCACTCTTCTGCATCATCCCTGAGGCACGCGACCGGCGCCAGACCGCCCTCGGTGAGACGAAGGACCTCCCCGACCCGGTATTCCGAGGGCTTCCTCGTAAGCCGGTAGCCGCCGCCCTTTCCGTGCACGGTCTCCACCAGTCCGTTCCTCGTGAGCACCGGCAGGATCTGCTCGAGATACTTGAGCGAGATCTCCTGACGGGCAGCCACGTCCTTCATGGGGATGTATCCTTCCGCGCCGTGGGACGCGAGATCCAGCATGACCCGGAGCGCGTAGCGTCCTCTTGTGGATATCATCATCATGGCTTCAGGCCTCCGCTTGAACGCGATCAGTGCACATGGCAGTGATCGCAGTCCTCAAAGACCGGGAACAGCGAAGGATCGTAGGCGATGCCGTTCCTGTCGTAATAGTCCTTCATGGCCTTCTTGATGGCCTCCTCCGCAAGGACCGAGCAGTGGAGCTTATGCGCCGGGAGCCCGTCGAGGGCCTCGGTGACCGCCTTGTTGGTCAGGGAGAGCGCCTCGGATACGGGCTTTCCCTTGATCATCTCGGTCGCCATGGAGCTCGAGGCGATGGCGCTTCCGCAGCCGAAGGTCTCGAACTTCACGTCCTCGATGATATCATCCTTTATTTTCAGATAGATCTTCATAATGTCGCCGCAGACGGGGTTTCCGACCTCGCCCACGCCGTCCGCGTCCTCGATGATGCCGACATTCCTCGGATGCCGGAAATGGTCCATGACCTTTTCGCTGTATAATGCCATGTTTTCTCCTTCCCGGGGCCGTCAGGCCTCGAATACGTGCTTTCTCTTTCCGCTCACAAGGTCGCGCCAGAAGGGCGACATGCGCCGCAGGTAGTCCACGACCTCCGTGACCGACGTAATGAGGTAATCCACCTCTTCCTCCGTGATATCGTCCCCGAGCGAGAGCCTTAAGGACCCGTGCGCCACCTCGTGGGGCCTGCCGATGGCAAGCAGCACGTGGCTCGGGTCGAGCGAGCCCGAAGTACAGGCGGAACCGGACGAAGCGCTGATGCCCTTGTCGTCGAGGAGCAGCAGCAGGGACTCGCCCTCGATGCCCTCGAAGCAGAAGTTCACGGTGCCGGGCAGACGCTTTTCGCGGTCCCCGTTCAGTTCGCCGTAGGGGATGCGGTCAAGGCCAGCGATGAGCCGGTCGCGGAGCGGCGTGAGCCTTTTTGTGTAGTCCTCGAGCCGCGCGCAGGCTTCCTCGAGCGCAGCGGTCATGCCCATGATCCCGGGGATGTTTTCGGTGCCGGCGCGCTTTCCCCTCTCCTGCGCGCCTCCTTCGATGATGTTCGTCAGGAAGATGCCGCGCTTCGCGTACAGGAGTCCCACACCCTTCGGGCCATGGAACTTATGGGCGGAGATGGAGAGCATGTCGATGTTCATATCCTCGACGTCGATCTTCACGTGGCCGGCCGCCTGAACGGCGTCCGTATGGAACAGGACGCCTCTTTCCCTGCAGAGCGCCCCGATCTCCTTTACGGGCTGCAGGGTGCCGAGCTCGTTGTTCGCCGCCATGATGCTCACGAGGCAGGTGTCCGGGCGGATAGCCTCTGCGACCTCTTCGACGCGCACCACGCCGTTTTCGTGTACGGGAAGCAGCGTGACTTCAAAGCCCTGCTTCTCGAGCTTTTTTAAGGTATGCAGGATGGCGTGATGCTCAAAAGCCGAGGAAATGAGGTGCTTCTTCCCCTTCTTTTCCCCGAGCATCGCCGCCGAGACGAGCGCCTGGTTGTCGGCCTCGCTGCCTCCCGAGGTGAAGAAGATGCCTCGCGGATCCGCGTTCAGGCACTTCGCGCAGCGCTCCCTCGCGTTCTCGAGGGCTTCCTTCGCCTTCTGCCCGATGCTGTAAAGGCTCGACGGGTTTCCGTAGACCTGGTCCATATAGGGGAGCATGGCCTCGATGGCCGTGCGGCTCATTTTCGTCGTAGCCGCGTTATCTGCATAGATCTGCATGATCTTTTCGATCCTTTCTATCGTTGAAACACAGAAGCTGCCGGGAAATCCCGGCAGCTAAAGTTTTAACTCCATTTAACCACTTAGTCAATAGGTTGAACCGTTCTTTCTAAGGTACACGTCCCCTTCGACACATTTGGCGCATTACGCGAAGAGCGGGGTCGAAAGATAGCGGTCTCCGCTGTCGGGGAGGAGCACGACGACCGTCTTCCCGGCATATTCCGGCTTCTTCGCGGTCTCGATGGCCGCCCACAGCGCAGCTCCCGAGGAGATGCCGCAGAGCACGCCCTCCAGTTTTCCGAGCATCCTTCCGGTCTCGAACGCCGCCTCGTTCTCAACGGGGATGATCTCGTCGAGAAGCTCCATATCGAGCACCTCCGGCACGAAGCCCGCGCCGATGCCCTGGATCTTATGCGGGCCGGCGGCGCCGCCGGAAAGCACGGGACTCGTCTTCGGCTCGACCGCGATGACCTTCACTTCGGGCTTCCGCTCCTTCAGGAACTTCCCCGTCCCGGTCACCGTTCCTCCGGTGCCGACGCCCGCCACGAAGA
>CADBPP010000041.1 GCA_902796565.1 uncultured Eubacteriales bacterium
CGATATGTTCGGTGATGACGGTTCCTACAGCAAGCTCCTTCTGGACGGAAGCAATTACGAAGCATATCTCCAGGCAAACTACACCTATACCCTTACCCTGATGGCAGGAGAAGGAAACGTAGGTTCCACCGATGCCGGAAGGGAAGACATCTGACCTCCCTCATACATGCAGACATGAAAATGAAAGAATGCTCAATCCCCGCGGGGATTGAGCATTTTATATTGTCTATCTTATCCACTTGTCCGAGGGCGTGGGCTCTTCGTAGCCCCAGTCCTCGTCCGATGCCCTTACCACCAGGTCGAATCCGTTTTTTTCCAGAACGCGGGCGGATGCACTGTTCTCCATCATAGTACTGGCGGTGATGATCTCGATATCCGTCTGTCCGTAAAGGTAATCCACCATCAGCCCAAGGGCTTCTGTGGCGATGCCCTGTCCCCAGAACCGCTCCAGGAGCCGGTATCCCACGCTGATCTTATGCGCGTCATCACGGAAACCGTAGAATTCGGCAAGTCCGCAGAACTCGCCCTCCATAAAGATCCCCAGGATGATCGATTCTTTGAAGCATTCATCATACAGCCTCTCGATGACAGTTTCCACATCATACTTTTTTTCAAACAGAAAAGTAGGCAGGTACCTGTATACATTGGGACTGTTCACCAGTTCAGTCAGTCCCGGCGCGTCCTCCGGAACGATCTTTCTCAATACCAGCCGCTGCGATGTCAGGTACGGTATCTCCGAAAAGAGCTTTTTCTTCACGTTCAGAGGACCTCCGCCGATACGGGGAATTCAAAATACGTGTCTGGGAAGGGTTCGTCCCGGAGCATGAAATGCCACCATTCGCAGTCCAGGGGCAAGAATCCGTGACGCACCATCACCTTCTGCAGCATCATGCGGTTCTCATACTGTTCGTCGGTGATGTCCCTGTAATCAGGATGGGACAGCTCGCTGAAGAAATCGAAGGGACCGCCCATGTCGACTTCCCTACCGCTCTTCATATCAAAAAGAGTGAGGTCCACCGCGCTGCCCCTGCTGTGACTGGAGCGCTTCGCGATATAACCTTCCGCGAACAGCGCCTGCTTTTCCAGGGACGGATAAAAGTATTCCTTCATACGAATGTCCGTATCCTCGATGCCCCACAGGACAAAATGTCTGACGGCGCATGCGGGACGGTACGCGTCGAATACCTTGAGCCGGTAACCCTGCACAGCCATCTCGAGACTGACATCCTTCAGAGCCCTGGCCGCTTCCTTCGTAAGAATAGCGACGGGCTGCTCATAGCCGTCTATGCGTTCCCCTATAAAATTGTATGTTGAATGATACCTTATCTCCTGGATGATGGAAGGGATATAATCCGCCAGGAGCACGAAAGCCGATGTATCCCTGGTGTAATCGTACGTCATCTGACGCCTCCTTTACGGCTGAAAGCATCCTTAAGAAAAGCCGTGATTCTCGCAGGCATTCCTTCCACCTCGTCAAGACCTGTGTCCCCTACCTCTATGAGCTTGTTCTTTCCGTGGCAGTCGCTTCCCGCTGTGACATACAGATCGTATTTCTCCGCGAAGTCCAGCATCTCCTCCCGGATCTTTTTGGTAAAGCCGGAATAAAAGGCCTCGACTCCCATGAGCCCGAAATCCGTGAGCCGACTGAGCCTTTCGTCCATTTCATCTCCAAGGATCAGTTCGTCTCCGCTGCCATAGGACGGATGGGCCAGCACGGGGATACCTCCACCCCTGAGGATGCAGCTTATCGCCGTTTCGGGACGGATATACTCGTTTGTCGCCTTCATCTTGTTCAGATAATCCCTGATGGCCTCTTCCTTGGTCTTTGCGAAACCGTAGCGAACCATCAGATTGCCTATATGGGGCTTTCCGGGGTTCTCCATTTCCGTGAGCTTTTTCACCTCTTCCTCCGGAAATGTGATGCCGAACTCCTCCCGCAGAAAGTCCAGCCTCTTGTTCAGCTTTATCATGCGCATGCCGTGGCTGTGATCTACCAGTTCTCCAATGGCTTCTGAGTCAGGATCATATGCGTAGCCCAGAATGTGGTACTTACCGTATTCGTCCCTGCAGGAAAGCTCCGCACCGGAAATGAATGCCGGGCTGCCTTCTTCCAGAAGACCGGGGATTATCCCCGCCGCCTTCACGGAATCATGATCCGTGATGGAGAACACCTCGATACCTGCTTCCTGAACGATGCGAAGCATCTCTTCTGGGGTATAGGTCCCGTCGGAGATGGTCGTATGCATATGAAGATCTATCCTGCCGTACTGTTTTTCCAAGAGAGATCACTCGCTTTCCTGAAGATTCTTTTTAAGTGTCAGTATATTTTTCCCGTCAGCATAGTCATATGAAAGATCGTCCATTATCTTTCTGGTCAGGAATATCCCCAGGCCACCGATCTCTCTGTCCTCAGCGGGCTTGGTCACATCGGGATCCTGTCTGGAAAGGGGATCATAGGGAATGCCATGATCGATGAATGTGATCGTTACCGTTACCGGATCCCCGGCCACTTCCACCCTCACGGTTGCTTTCCCTTTGTCAGGAGCGTAGGCGTAGCTGGCGATATTGATGAAAATCTCCTCGACCGCTACGTTTATCTGCATCATCGCTTTCGGGGAACAGTCAGTCTTTTCCAGCTTTTCCTCCACGAAGAGCTGCACCTCCCCCAGATTTTCCGGGAGGGCTTCTATGTCCAGCTCATTGACTGAGTACAGAAGAGTATCTGTCCTGTCAAGCAGTTCAAAAAGCTCGCTCTTCCACATCTCTGCCTCTGCCCTGCCTTCTTCAGTCTCCAGGAGGTTCTTCCTGTGGGAGCGGCGGTACATACGGGTATAACCCAGCACGCGGGCTTTGTCGACTACCTCGTCGATCTTGGTCCTGCATGTGGTCCCGAGATACTCCTCCATCACCCTGTAGAAGAATTTCACGGCTGTTTCATGATCGAAGCCCTGGAAATCCATGATCTCGTTATGGTCATATTCCGAATATCCTATAAAGGCGTTGAAAATACAGGCCAGCTCTATTATCGGATGCCCCACCGAAAGGGTATCCATGTCTATGAGCAGGACCTCATCGTTGCACAGTTCAACATTCTTCGTGTGATAGTCGCCGTGGATCATGTGGTTGTCCTTCGGGATCTCCTCCACAAGTGCCTTGAGTTTCCTGGCCTTGTCCTCGGGGAAAAGAGGGTATACGTAATCCACCCAGTCAAGGGCTATCTCCCTTGCGTCCGGCAGTTTCCCTTCCGGCACCTCGATGGAATGGATCTTTTTGAGCATGTCTACGTATTCCTTAACGCACCAGTCCAACTTATCCGGCTCCGTGGCCAGTATCTTTGAGAATGACCTGGCGTTCAGCAGCTCGAATACGGACCCGTAGCTGTCGCCGACCTTCACCACATCATAGGAGATGGCGGTGGGCAGTCCCAGGATCAGGGCCAGTTTGGCCAGTTCCCGCTCATGCTGGATGTCCTCCAGGCCGTTCGCGTCGTGGTAGACCTTGACGACGTTGTCCTGGTCTATCCGGTAGACTATCCCATTGGCTCCGCGGCCGATCTCCTCGCATCCTTCGATGCTCACCCTGCGGTAGGCCTTCTCCACGTCCATCATCTCCGTAAAGCCCGTCATCTCCAGTATCTCATAAACTTCGGAGGAGGCGTTGATGATCTTCAGCGTCGGATGATTCTTCCTGATCCTCAGTATCACCCTGAGGCCGGCGCTGGATATGTACTCCAGCTCTTCCGCGTCGATCACCACATCTTCCGCAGCGCCTGCCGAAAGCTGCTCCAGAAGATCCTTCTCTACTTCCGCCGCGTTATTTGAATCGATCCTGCCTTTAAGCTCTATTTTCACGTTCTGACTTCCTTTCATTAATGCATCGTCCCGCAGGACCACGCAATCTGGCTTTAACAGTTTTTTCCCTTATATGTGATGCAGAGCATCGTCAGATCGTCGAACTGCTCCGCGTCGTTTACAAACCTGTCCACCGCCGCCGTGACGTTTTCCAGCGTCTCCCGGGGGGAGGCGTCCCTATCTGAGTTCAGGGCATCCACCATACGCTCCATGCCGAACATATTATCCTCCGCGTCGGAAGCCTCTGGGACCCCGTCCGTATATACAAAAATGCTGCTGCCGGGTTCGAGTGTCAACTGGTACTCTGTATAAACAGAATCCTCCATTCCTCCGATGATGAAGCCGTGCTTGTCTCTGAGAACCTCGTAATCCCCTCCGGGATGTCTGATCACAGGATATTCATGGCCTGCATTTGCGGCGGTCAGTATTCCGGTGGATATCTCCAGGATCCCCACCCATACGGTTACGAACATATCCTGCTGGTTGCTCGGACAGATGGCCTCGTTCGTTTTGGTGAGTATCTCGCAGGGGGATTTCCCCAGCATGGCGCAGCTTTGCAGAATGATCTTCACGACCATCATGAAAAGCGCTGCGGGCACTCCCTTTCCCGATACATCCGCCATCACAAGGCAGAGATGATCGTCATCGACAAAATAGTAATCGTAAAAGTCCCCGCCTACTTCCCTGGCAGGATTCATGATCCCGTACAGGTCGAATTCAGTCCGGTCCGGGAACGCAGGGAATTCATGCGGGATGAATGCCTCCTGCAGGCGGCTGGCAAGGGAGAGCTCCGTCTTCATCTTTTCCTTTTCGGCGGTTATCCTCGTAAGGTTCTCCTCATACTCGGAAACATCTCTCTCCATTTCCGCCATTGTCAGGGCAAGTTCTTCCACTTCGTTCCCGCTGACGGTCTCCAGCGAACTGAAGTGGTCGGTGTCCTTCTTTCCCTCTCTGCGGTCTCTTACATAATTCTGAGCTGCAATGCATATCCCGCTGAGGGGCTCTACCATATTCTTTCTGACGAAGCCTGACATCAGGCGGCTCACCAGCAGGATCAGCAGAGTCATCATCACAAGGAAGTTTAACGCGAAACCCCTGATGCCGTGCCACAGATTCATCAGGGATATATCCGTCAGGACGAAGGCAACGATCTCTCCGCTCTCATCCCTCAGGGGTATGCCCGCGGTGCACAGCCATCCGTAGGCTGCGGTCCTGTCTATGTCGTAGAGCTGCCCTTCACCGTCCCAGGTGAGGAATTTCATCATTCCCTTTTCCGTAACAGGTTCCCATTCGCCCGGCCAGAGCGTGTCCTCTTCCTCCGGATCCGCGATGTACACCATGGCTGTTGTCTCTTTGTCGTACATTGCAAGATAGACATCATATACGTCGCTGTGGTCAAGGTATCCCTTCAGCATTTTCAGGACGTGCTCGAATTCCGGGTCGGAACTGATCTCTTTGAAATAGTTCCGGTATTCTTCCGTTCCGACCTTCTGTCTTTCCTCCTCACTCAGAGAGCGGTAGATCTCCATGACTCTCGTTGCCATGGGGACTACATTCGCTTCCTGGGTCACGTTGACCGCTGCCTGGCCCGCTGTATTGCATGCCAGGTTTATGTACTGTTTTCCGCAGGAATAGGCGTTGAACCCCATGCCCATGATGAGCGCTGCGATCCCGAGGATGATGCATCCTCTCACCGTTCCTCTGACGATCATGGAAGAAAGTGATCGGTGCTCCTTTTTTTTGATGCTTTTTTCATCTTTGTTCATCCGCGCTGTTCTCCTGAAATGTTTTCTGTCCTCCGTGCCGGCGGGCCTTTGGGGATTATTTTAATCTTCTTTCTTTTTTCCCGCCTGCTCGATGGTAAGGATCTCGGTAAAGCCTGTCATCTCAAAGATATCCATGATGGTGTCATTGACGTTGGTGACCTTAAGCTCGCCTTTCTTTGCCATCGCCTTCTGCGTTGAGAGAAGCACCCTGAGCCCCGCGGAGGAGATGTAATCCAGGTTTTCCATATTTATGGTCAGATCTGTGATCCCTTCCAGAGATTCGTTGAGTTCCTTTTCCAGCTCCGGGGAAGTATTGGTATCGAGCCTTCCCTCAAGATGGAATTCCGCTTTTCCCTCGTTTATTGCTTTGTTGATAGTAAGCATTGCGTTTACCTCCTGTATTGACTGATGATGTGTAAACATCTTCGGCTGGCGGAACGTGAAAACGTCCTTTGCCGGAGAGACACATCTCTGCTCAGCAATGGGGCATACGTCCGCTTTTACTATTATAATTAATACTTCATCCTTAGGCAATATCCTTTTTTGCGGGCATAAAAAAACAGCGGGAGACCGCTGCCGGTGTTCCGTTCCGATCACTGTACTATCGAGTCGACATCGCTGTCTTTATCGGAATGGACCTGTATTATCAGCCTGTTCGGCAGGCATATGATGCACTCCCCGTCTCTGCTGATCTTTTTCATATGAACACATTTCAGGTCGGGACAGCTGGCTTCGCTGACCCATGCCTTCCCGCCGGATATCACCAGGATATTGTAATCCTTCTCGCCCCTGCTGATGACCATCTCTGTATCCTCTTCCAGGCTGAGCGTCCATCGGATCTCTCCGTCCGTCGACACTGTTATATAATCGCCGCCCTTCGCGCTCGCTTCAGTGATGACCCATATCAGTACAGCACATATCAAAAGAGAACACAGCAGTATTATATCGGCTTTTTTGATCTTCAGACAGTTTTTCTTCATTTTATCCCCCCGGGGGGCTTGCGGATAACCGTATTCCCGGCGATAATGGTATTGCTTCCAATAATTCAAAGGGAAACAAAAGCAGTAACACTCATTACACTTTTTTAAAAAGGGAAAATGCCGTGCATTTTTCCTTTTTTATTCTTCCCACTGGCTGAACATTTTTCTCATCCAGCCGTACACGTCCAGACCGTATACATCGCTGAGCGTTTCACGGGTGAATACTTCTTCAATCCTTCCCTTTTTCACTATTTCACCCTTGTTCATCAGGACGGCATGGGTGCCGTTGGCCTTTGCCAGGGACAGATCGTGGACGACAGCGACCACTGCGCGCCCGGGCTCCCTTATCCATGCGCTGATGAGCTCAAAGATCTGCTTCTGGTATACAAGGTCCAGGTGGTTGGTGGGTTCATCGAGGATCAGCAGTTTCGGATCCTGAGCGAATATCTGAGCCAGGAAGGTACGCTGCAGCTCTCCTCCGGAAAGCTGGAGCACGCTCTTGTCTGCAAAGGAGCTGACTCCCGTGATCTCCATGGCCCTTTCTATGTATTCCTCACCCTTCTCATCGGAAGCGGAGTTCAGAAATCCCCTTTTATGACTGTACCGTCCCAGGGCGACCACCTCCCTCACGGTGAAAGGATACGACACGTAATGATACTGGGAAAGCACGCTCACGCTGAGGGCAAAATCCGTATGTCTGATGTGCCTTATGTCCCGCCCGTTAAGAAGTACCGTGCCGGTATAGTCCGTGAGCTTGCTGACGGCGTTGACTACAGTGCTCTTTCCTGCTCCGTTGGGTCCCGCCAGGATCAGCCACTCACCTTCGTTCACCGTGAAATCCACGTTTCTTACTATCGAAGTGTCCCCGTAACTCACAGCAAGGTCTTTCACCTCAAGGATCGCGCTCATTGCTGCCTCCTTGAATTATAGAAGATATAAATAAATGTGATAGAGCCGATGAACGATGTGACCACCCCGATAGGAAGCTCTCTGGGATTGAGGATGGTCCTCGCCACCAGGTCCGCCATCATCAGGAACGTGGCGCCGACGAAAAGACACGCAGGAAGCAGCTTCTTGTGGTTCGGGCCCACCACAAGGCGGGTCATATGCGGTATCACTAGACCCACGAAACCGATGGTGCCTCCGATGGACACGCATACACCGATCATTGCGGAAACAGCTATCAGGACCACCAGCTTCACCTTCTTGACATCCACGCCCACATGCAGAGCGTTCTGCTCGCCTATGGCAAAGGCGTTGAGCTCACTGCTGAGACTCAGAAGCACTCCCCCGAAAACGATCAGAGCAATGAGGAGGATGATGGCGTCGGAAAAGCGGGTGGATGCCAGCGATCCCATGGTCCAGAACATAATATTCTTTGCCCTGTCAGGAGCGAAGGTCACGACCAGGGAAAGGATGCTGCTGACGAACATGGAAAAAATGACGCCGATAAGAATTATCGTATATGTGGCAAGGGAATTGTCCAGCCTGTATGCAAGGGAAAGGATCATAAAAAGAGAGATGCAGGCAAACAGCATGGACATCCCCATGGTGCCGAGCTGTTCAAATCCCGGAACGGTTATCCCGAAAGCGAGTGAAAGAACAGCACCAAGCGCCGCTCCCGATGATACTCCCATGGTGGAACCGTCAGCCAGGGGGTTCTGCAGCAGTCCCTGCATGCATGCGCCGCACAGGGAAAGAGCCGCTCCTTCCAGAGCGACGCAGATGACCCTGGGCAGTCTCACCGACAGGATTATCGCTTTGAATGCGCTGGGCGGTATTTCCTTTCCCAGGATGCTGTCCAGTATTATCCTCACTGTATCCTTAATAGGAATATTTACGCTGCCGGCAACTATACATACCAGCAGCGCAATTACCGTTATAACAGCGAACAGGAGATAGTGGACAGGGCTGAAACCTTCTCTTTTTCTGATCCTTTTATCCCTTGTCATTTAATATGCTTTTTTATTTTGTGATGAACTCCAGCAGTGTCTTGGCGCCTTCAACGAGTCTGGGCGCGGGACGTGAAAGAAGATTGGTGTCGATGCACAGGATGGTGCCGTTCTTTACAGCGGTCACATTCTCCCATCCCTGTCTGGACATGATCTCTTCTTCAGGCCTGGGACCTTCTCCGTAGTACATGGTGATGGTAACGATGTAATCGGGATTTCTCTCGATGACCTGCTCCTCGGATACCTGTACCCATCCGGAGGTGTCTTCAAAGATATTCTTCAGGCCCAGCAGTTCAGCGATCTCCTGCATGAAGGTATCTTTTCCTGCGGACCACAGTCCCCACTGAAGAGGAGATACCTCAAAGTAAACAGTCTTCCCTTCGAGTCCGGCATCCTTTGCCTGCTTAGCCACATCCTCAAATCCGGCCTTCATATCGGCGACCATCTTCTCGGCTTCTGCGTCCTTTCCCAGGACCTTTCCGATAAGAAGGATGCTCTCATAGGTGGTTTCGAAGGTATCGGCATTCGTCGAGAGGACGGGGATACCTGCGGCTGTAAGAGCGTCATACTGATCCTGGGTCTGTCCCATCGAATCCCAGATGACGAGGTCCGGCTCCATGGAAATGATATCCTCGATGTTGGTGTCTCCTGCGGAACCTGTCTCACGGATGGCGAGAGCTTCCTCAGGATAATCGCAGTATTTTCCTCTGGCGATGATCTTGTCGCCGGCGCCCAGGGCGAAGATTATCTCGCAGGGTGCTGCGGTAAGGACAACGATCTTTTCAGGTACTTTTTCAAGTGTAACTTCATTTCCCATCTGGTCTGTCACCGTGATGGGTCCTGCTTCCTTCCCGCCTGACTTTCCGCATGCACAGAAAGAGACAGCAAGAAGAACAGCAAGCATAACAGCCAACAGTTTTTTCATTTTTTTCTCCTTCAATTACTTATTTGAGATGATTTCCTTCCCTGAAGCACCGGGGCTTTCAATTAAAAAGACTGCTCCTGAGGGGGAGCAACCTGTTTTCCTATGAATTCCCATGCTGTAACGCAATCAGGAAAAGGTCCTCTTTTCTGTTTCATCTTACTATATTTCATATGTTTTGTCAATTACAGCCTTTTTCTCCCGCTGTTCTTTATCTCCTTTTTTTGTTTTTCAGCGGTTGAAAAATCAGGCATTATCTGTTATGATGTTATCAACAATCATCTCAGCAGTTATAAACAGTTGATATGTTCATTCGGATGATAAATTGTCGTTAACTTAAGGACAATTTGTCAATTTTTTTCACCCGTTTGGATAAAAACAGCTAATTTATGCCGTTTTATATGTTCAAATCATCTGTTGATATCATATTATTCCATTTCGTAAGGGAGCCTGATTCTCATGAACCGGATGTATGAGATATGGAGCAGCGCGGATAATTACCTCAAGGAAGAGCTCAGCCCGATGATATATGCGGAATATATCGCGGGCATCGTTCCCGTTATTTTGAACGGAGACACCCTTGTGCTCAAGGTCGACGCGGAACATAAGAGGTCCTGCATCCAGCAGAAATATAAGATCCTGGTGGACAAGGCAGTCCGTTATGCAAACCAGGGAAAGAATCTTGATATAAAATATATAGTCGAAGATGCGGATATGACCGAACTGTACATGAACGAGATCGACCGTGCTGAGAACACGGGGATCGCTCATACCCGTTTTCTTCCGAAGTATACTTTCGATTCATTCGTTGTGGGATCCAACAACCGTCTCGCTCACGCAGCGGCTCTTGCGGTCGCCCAGTCTCCGGGAACAAAATACAATCCTCTTTTCATCTACGGAGGAGTCGGTCTCGGAAAGACCCATCTAATGCATGCGATAGGGCAGCATGTCCTTAAGGAAAAGCCTTACGCAAACGTTGCATATGTCACCAGCGAACAGTTCACCAACGATTTTATAGACGCTATCAGAAATGAGACGAACATCCAGTTCCGCAAGAATTACCGCAACGTGGATGTGCTTCTCATCGACGATATCCAGTTTCTGTCAGGCAAGGAAGGGACCCAGGAGGAATTCTTCCATACCTTCAATGAGCTTTTCAACGCCCAGAAACAGATAGTCATCACCAGTGACAAGCCTCCGAAGGATATCCCAAATCTTGAGCAGAGACTAAAAACCAGGTTTGAGTGGGGCCTTACCTGCGACATAAGTCCTCCGAACTATGAGACCAGGGTTGCTATCCTAAAAAAGAAAGCCATAGACGAAGATATAGATGTATCGGACGAAGTGATCGATTACATAGCGGAATATCTCGGTACGAACATCAGAGAGCTGGAAGGCGCCCTTGATAAGGTAAAATTCATACAGGAACTCGAAGGCAGGAAGATAGGGCTGGACACCATCAAATCCACTTTGAAGGATGTGATCGTAGTAAAGGAAAAGCACCTGTCTCCGGAACTCATCATCCAGGCCGTATCAAAGCATTACGGTGTAAGTTTTGCCGATATCCTTTCCGATAAAAGGACCCAGAATATAGCCCTCGCCAGACAGGTTGGGATGTTCCTCACAAAAGAATTCACTGATCTCTCCCTTGCGGGCATCGGAGATGTATTCGGAGGAAGGAACCATTCGACGGTCATTCACGCCACTAATAAGGTTAAGACAGACGCAGAGAACGATCCTAAGTTCAATAAGGAACTTAATTCACTCAGAAGCATCCTCAACGATATGGACTGATCGACATGTTATAAACACGATCATCACAGTTATCAATACCGAATGATGATATCTATGTGGTAAAATTTAGCTTAAATAAGCAATATTTTATATTATAAACACGATCGACATCTCTACTTTTATTATTGACAATGTTATTATATTATATATGACCGCCCAGGAGCCCCTTCAGGGGCAGGGACAGCATTGAAAGGAGGATCATATCCGGGCATCATATGGATATGGAACCTGTATGAGATTTTCAGTTGAAAACAATGAACTCAACAAAGCCCTTAACATAGTGTCTAAGGCAGTGAGCGCAAAAAGTACTTCCTCTGCTCTGCAGTGTGTATACTTTGAAGCTGCAGATGGTATTCTGACACTTAAGGCAACCGATGGTGAACTGAGCATAATTACTTCAATTGAAGCAGATATCAGTGAGGAAGGAAAAACGATCATAACTCTGAAGACTCTTTTTGATCTTATACGTACATTCCCTTCAGAAAGAGTATTCTTCGATATCGATCCCGTAAACTATAATGTCGGCATTTCCTGCGCTATGCTGGAGGTAAGCCTTCTGGCTATGGATCCTTCATCCTATCCTGTGTTTGAAAAGCTTTCCGTCGATTCCATGATCACCATGGAGAACGAAGTGTTCAGGGATATCATCAGAGAATGCGTTTTCTGCTGCGCTCCTTCCATAAGCGTGAATCCTGTGATCACCGGTATCAACATTGAGCTGGAAGATGACGGGATCATATGCACAGCTCTTGACGGATATAAGATGTCGGTAAGAAAACAGCCTCTGAATGAGTCTCCCATCAGGGACAGCAATATAATTGTTCCCGGAAGGATCATGAATGAGGTACTTAAGATCCTTTCACTTTATGAGGATGATATCAGCTTCGGCGTTCAGAACAACAGGTTCGTTATCAATATCAGAGAGACCCAGATCATGAGCAATCTGATCGAAGGAACTTATATCAACTACAGAGGGCTTATACCGTCGACCATCAATACAGTTGTAAAAATAGGAAAGAACGAATTGATGTCTTCTATAGAAAGAGCCGGGCTTCTCGTTACCAGCGTGGAGAATTCCATGGTCAAGCTCGTGATAGAGGATGACAGGCTGAATATTTCAAGTTCATCTGCAATAGGCAAGATCAGTGAGAGTCTGAGCATTTCCAAGACAGGAGAGGATATAAAGATCGCTTTCAACGTCAGATACCTTGCCGAACTCATTAAGAACATAAAAGATGACAGGATTATCCTTGAATTCAGGGATTCCAACTCACCATGTCTTATAAAACCAGTGGACAATGACAGATTCACTTTCCTGGTAATGCCTGTAAGATATATA
>CADBPP010000042.1 GCA_902796565.1 uncultured Eubacteriales bacterium
ATGACCTTTCTCCTGTACTCGTCCTCCCGGCTCTTCTGTTCATCCATCTGTCCGTCCTCCGCCGCGATCAGTTCAGACAGTCTTTTCCCCAGAATCTCCGGCTCTATGGAATACAGGGTATAGTACTGATCCCTGCGGGAAGTGACGAGCCCCGCTTCTTCCAGCTTTTTCATGTGGAAGGAGACCGTGGAGGGGGTGAGCTCCAGTCTTTCCGCCAGAAGCTCCGTATACATGTCTCCTTCTGTGAGGGCCTGAAGGATCCTCAGACGGGAGCTGTCCGACAGGCACTTGAAGAGCTTTAAAGCCGTTTCCCTGTCCATCAGAGCACCTCACTGAAATGAGTCATGATCTCTTCCAGAGCGGCCAGTTTGTTCTCACCCACGGCGATATCCTTTGCGCTGCCCTGGTGCCGGGCCTTTTCCAGGGAGGCGCCCCAGTCCTTTCTGAAGGACTCGAAACGTTCCTTCACGGCATCAGTGCCGAAGCCCGGACGGTCCTTCAGGGCGAGGGTCACCGTCCTGGCGATATCGTAGATATTTGAACGGACCCTGGCGAAATCGGCTTCATCCTGTCTTTCTTCCTTTGTCAGTCTCTCTATGTCGGCTTTCTCCTCACCGATACGCTTTTCGAGAAACGCGATGAAATCTTCCATTATGATCCTCCCTTTGATCTGATTTGATATATATCGAAATGATTTTAACCCGAAGGAAGCTCCATGTCAATATCTGATTTGATAAATATCAAAATAAATTTTGTGCAGGTATGCTCCTGGAGGAAAACTTTCGAATAAAGAATGCTTTTTTTGATGACCTCCTGAAGCGATCAAATCATTTGGATTATGTGCCGCACCGGGTATATAATGGAAAACAGAAAAACGCCGCATTTCCGGGCATTCCTCTCCCGCTTACTGCGTTGAAGCGGGAGTCTCCTGCCCTGCGGCTTCGATGAAAGGACCGGCTACAGTGCCGGCGCCGGCGGGAACGGTCATTTATCCGAATAACTGCAGAATAACTGAAAAAGGACCGCGTCCCGAAGGATGCGGCCCTTTAGTGTATTCAGATATGGTCCATCTTCGTCTTCCACTTTCCTGTGGAGTAGTAGATGTAGAACAGAAGGCACCTGGCTATGATCTCGATGTCCTCCACCCAGATGGCGGCGGTGAGATCCAGCCCCATCTTCCTGATGGCGATGACCGTGAGAAGGGTCCTGAAGGTCCATGTGGTGAATGCGGTGATGTAGAAGTTCATCTTCGTGTCGCCTGCACCCTTCAGGACTCCCGAGAACACCCAGCCCGCCACCTGTACGGGCTGTACCAGGGCGATGATGCGAAGACACTTCGCTCCGATGGCGATGACCTCTTTGTCGGGGGTGAAGAATGTGAGTATCGGGGTCGCGAAGATCCACAGGGCGATGCCCGTGAAGGTCATGGTCACCAGAGCTATGCCCATGGTGGTGCGTATGAACTTCTTTGCCAGATCCATCTTCTTCGCTCCCAGGCACTGTCCCACCAGTGTGGTGACGGCGATCTGGAAGGCCATTGCCGGCATGAAGGAGAGGGACTCTCCGGTGAGGCACAGGCTGTTCGCTGCGATGGAGATGGTCCCCAGAGTCGCGATCGTCCTGGCGGAGATGATGCCCGCCAGGGACATGCACATCCTTTCCAGCATGGAGGGGAAGGAGATGCTTACGATCTGTCCCGAAAGCTTCGTGTCGGGCCTTCTGAAGATGTCCCCGATGCTGACCCTGTAGGCGTTCTTCCTGTGGAAGGTCATGTAAAGGGCGATGGCTCCCGCCATGAACATACCCAGGGCGGTGGCGATGGCGGCTCCCCTTACTCCGAGGCCGGCTCCCCACATCCTGAAGGTGCGCCCCAGGACCGTTATGTTCCTGGTGGGGTAGATCAGAAGGTAATTGCCCACCACGTTCTCCAGGTTCATGGCGACGTTGATCTTAAGAGGCGTGCGGGTATCTCCGTAGCCCCGAAAGCAGGCGTTCATCATCATGGATGTCATGATGAAGAGCCTTCCGAAGCCTGTAATGAAGTTGTAGTCGGCGGCGGTGTCGATGATCTCCGGCGCTGCGCCCATCCATACGGGGATGAAGCGGTGAAGGGCTATGATCACCGAAACGATGGGTATGCCTATGACCACCATCGCCAGAAGCGCGTGACGCACCACCTGCTGCACCTTTTCGGGTTCTCCCGCGCCCACGGCCCTTGCGGTCAGGGCGGTGATTCCGGTGCCGAGAGCCATCAGTACTCCGTTGAGAAGGAAGATGGGGGAATTGCTTATGGTGACGGAGGCCGTGGCGGCCGCTCCCAGGGAGCCCACCATGGCGGTGTCCACGAATCCCACCAGGGTGGTGAGTATCTGTTCCAGGAAGACGGGCCACGCCAGAAGAAGTATGGTCTTCGGCACGCTTCTGGATTCATCTGTAACGTTTATACCTGTTCTTGCCATTTTCACACCTGAAAAAAGTAATACTCCGTCTATTGTATACCCGGGGCGCCGAGTTTGAAACGATTTGGCGAAAAAAAGTCCCGCGCCGCTGGGGCGCGGGATTAAAGCTCGTTACTATTTGTGCTGGTTCAGCATCCATGTCATGATGCCGTGCTCGTTGTTGTAGGTGGGCACCCATGAGTAGTGGTTCTCGGAGAAGCGCTGGGTGGGCTCCAGATCCTCAACGATGGCGATGTCGTACTTCGCCAGCTCCTCGGGGGAGTACAGGGTGATGTGGGCGTTTTTGTTGCCGTTGGCGATGAGGTTCGCGTAGGCGTCCGTCAGATACTTGTGACGGTAGATGGTGTGGTCCACATACGCGGAGGCGATCCATACCGGGTCGTTGATGGTGGAAAGGATGTTGTAGGTGGA
>CADBPP010000043.1 GCA_902796565.1 uncultured Eubacteriales bacterium
AACTAAGGGGGTAACATATCATGACAACGGAATTCGACAGGATACTGGTGGCGAACCGCGGAGAGATAGCGATCCGCATCATCAGGGCCATCCAGGAAATGGGGAAGACCGCCGTGGCGGTCTACTGCGAGGAGGACAAGCTCTCCCTGTTCCGCAGCAAGGCGGATGAGGCGTACCTCATCAAGAGCACCGACACTCCCACCGACGCGTATCTGAACAAGACGGCAATCCTGGAGCTGGCCAGCCAGAAGAAGATCGACGCCATCCATCCGGGATACGGTTTTCTCGCAGAGAATCCCGACTTTGCCCGCATGTGCGAGGAGCGCGGCATCAAGTTCATAGGGCCCTCCTGGGAAGTCATCGACCTTCTTGGGAACAAGGTGAAGGCCAAGGAAGCCGCTGTGGCTGCAGGCGTGCCCGTCATCAGAGGAGCCTCCGTGGAGACCGTCGAGGACGCCGTCCGGGTCAGCGAAGAGGTGGGCTATCCCGTCATGATCAAGGCCGCCATGGGCGGCGGCGGACGGGGTATGAGGATCTGCGACAGCGCCGATGAGATGCCCGAGCTCTTCGAATCCGCCGTGAGGGAGGCCCAGAAGGCCTTCGGAGACGGCACCGTGTTCATCGAGAAGTACATCCGCAATCCCCGCCACATCGAGGTGCAGCTGCTCGGGGACGAGTACGGGAACATCATCCATCTGTACGAGAGGGACTGCTCCATCCAGAGAAGGCATCAGAAGATACTGGAATTCACTCCTTCCCAGTCCATAGACGAGTCCAAGCGCCAGCAGCTGTGCGCGGACGCCCTGAAGATAGCCCGCTACGTGGGCTACAAGAGCGCCGGCACGGTGGAATTCCTGCTGGACGAGAACGACGACCATTACTTCATAGAGGTCAACCCCCGCATCCAGGTGGAGCACACCATCACGGAGCTGGCCTGCGGTATAGATATAGTGGAGAGCCAGATCTACATCGCCGAGGGCTACGCCCTCTCCAGCGAGGAGATCGGGGTTCGTAACCAGGACGACATCAAGTTCAGGGGAGCCGCGATAGAATGCCGCATCACCACCGAGAACGTCAAGAACAACTTCCTTCCGGACACCGGAAAGATCGAGGTCTACAAGACCAGCGGCGGCCCCGGAGTGCGTCTCGACGGAGGCGCGGGCTTCACCGGCAGCGTCATCTCACCCTACTTCGATTCGCTGCTGGTCAAGGCGTCCACCTACGACCGCACCTTCGACAAGGCCCGCCAGAAGATGATAAGGGTCCTCAAGGAGACCACCATCGAGGGAGTCAAGACCAACAAGGACTTTCTGATAAACATCTTAAGGCATGACGCCTTCAGGCACGGGCAGTGCGACACCACCTTCATAGACAAGCATCCCGAGCTGTTCAACGTGACCCTCTTCGACGACCGGGAATACAAGCTCCTGAAGTTCATCAGCGAAAACTCCCTGGAGAACCTGAAGGATCCGAAGCCCGAGATGGATTACGAGATCGACCCGCCCGCTTCCTCCGGCAGAAAGCCCGAGGGCTTAAAGGCCGTCCTGGACAGGGAGGGCGCGGATGCCGTCGTAAAGAAGATCATGGAGAGCAAAGAGCTGCTCTTCACGGACACCACCCTAAGGGACGCCCATCAGTCCCTGCTGGCCACCAGGATGCGTACCTACGACATGCTCAAGGTCGCAGACGCCATAGCGGAGAAGGAATCCCCACTGTTCTCCCTGGAGATGTGGGGAGGCGCCACCTTCGATACGGCCTACAACTTCCTTAAGGAATCGCCCTGGACCAGGCTCAAGCAGCTGCGTGAAAAGATCCCCAACATCATGTTCCAGATGCTCCTGAGGGCATCCAACGCCGTGGGATACACAAATTATCCCGACAACATGATCCGGGAGTTCGTGGCCCGCTCCGCCGAGGCCGGCATAGACGTGTTCCGCATCTTCGACTCCCTCAACTGGCTCGAACAGGTGAAGGTGAGCTGCGAGGAGGTCCTAAGACAGGGAAAGATCGCGGAGGTCGCCCTTTGCTATACGGGAAACATCCTCGATAAGAGCCGTACCAAGTACGACCTGGACTACTACGTGAAGAAGGCAAGGGAGATAGAGGCCATGGGAGCCCACATCCTTACCATCAAGGACATGAGCGGGCTTCTGAAGCCCACCGCGGCCTATGAGCTCATAAAGGCCCTGAAGAGCGAGATAAAGATCCCTGTGAACCTGCATACCCACGACACCAGCGGAAACGGCGTGGCGTCCATCCTCGCGGCGTCCCTGGCGGGGGTCGACATAGTGGACGCGGCCCTCTCCTCCATGAGCGGCCTCACCAGCCAGCCCTCCCTCAACGCCGTGGTGGCGGCGCTGGAATATTCAGACAGGCAGAGCAGCCTGGATACCGACGGGCTGCAGGATCTGTCCGATTACTTCGAGAAGGTCAGGCCCCTTTACGGCAGGTTCGAATCCGGCATCAAGAGCGGGACCACCATCGTTTACAAGTATGAGTTCCCGGGCGGACAGTATTCCAACCTCAAGGCCCAGGTGGACTCCTTCGGCCTGGGGCACCGCTTCGACGAGGTGCTGAAGAACTACAAGGAAGCCAACGACCTCTTCGGCGATATCATCAAGGTGACTCCCTCCAGCAAGGTCATAGGCGACATGGCGATCTTCATGACCCAGAACGGCCTTACGAAGGAGAACATCTACGAGAAGGGCGCGGCCCTGGCATTTCCCGCCTCCGTCATCGACTTCTACAAGGGCAACATAGGTCAGCCCGAGGGAGGCTTCGACGAGCGTCTCAGGGAAGTGGTGCTCAAGGGAGCGGACTACATCACCGTAAGGCCCGGCACCCTGCTTCCGGATACGGACTTCGCGGCAATCAAGAAGGACTTCAAGGAACGCTTCAACGTGACCCTCACGGACGACGCGGCGGTATCCGCAGCGATGTATCCCAAGGTCTACGAGGATTATGTGAAGTTCCTGCAGGAATACGGAGACTTCATAACCATGCGCACCGACGTGTTCTTCTACGGTCTGAACATCTCGGAGAGCTTCGACTACATCACCAAGGACGGCGTGAGAAAGGTCATCAAGCTCATCAGCGTCCAGCGTGACGATCAGGGCTTCATCACCTTCTCCTTCGAAGTCGACGGCTTCAGAAGGGAGATCACCCTGGAAGACAAGAACACGGTACAGGCCTCTTACCGCAGCAGCGTGAAGTACGCCGATGAGGCGGATCCCTCCCAGGTGGGCTCCCCCATCCCCGGCACCGTGATCAAGGTGAACGTTAAGGAAGGCGACAGCGTCTCCAAGGGCGACACCCTGGCGGTGATCGAAGCCATGAAGATGGAAACGGAGGTGCTAAGCCCCTCCGACGGCACCGTATCGGAAGTACACATCCAGCCCACCCAGATGGTGCAGGCAAAGGAACTGATAATCGAGCTCGCGCTGTGACACGTCCCGGCAGCAGCCGATAAACGAGGGATCCCCCGCGCGGGGATCCCTCGTCATTTTTTACGGACATCTCAGCCGGGATTCACGCGGTCCTTTTCCATACATACACCGCCAGGTACGGGGGCATGTTGTTGTGGGCGGCTCCGCTTCCCGCAGATGCGGTCCTGGCGTCCCTGTCCCGGGTGCGGTTCACCCAGTTCTCAAATACCGTGCCGCCGCTTCCGTAATTGTTCGCCGTCGTTCCCGGAACCACATGGGAATGAGAAGGCATCTCGTTGACGCTGAGCACATGGGATTCCTCGCCTCCGACGGCCCCCGCGGCATATGAATCTCCCGCGGAAAGAAGGAACCTGTCCTTTATCCTTTCCCAGCTGCCGCCGAACAGGGACTGGGGCGAAGTCTGGACGGTGCTCATATATATGCTGCCGACGGGATATATCAGTTCCACCAGGGAGCTTTTCAGTATCTGTACGGCCTCGGACGGCGATGAGGCCGAAAGGGCCGCGTCCCCGCTTCCCGTGACAAAGTACCCTGAGGGGAAGGCCGACGCTCCGGTGCCGCCGTATCTTACCGAAAGAGGGTTTGCCAGTTCCAGGCTTCCCTGGGTGGAGCCCTCGATCGTTTTGCCCACGGAGACGATGCGTCTGTCCACGTCCAGATCCACGGTGGGCATCGCGCTTATCAGATATGTGGATACGCTGACGGAACCGAGCCTGTCCG
>CADBPP010000044.1 GCA_902796565.1 uncultured Eubacteriales bacterium
AGGCCCATCTCCTCCA
Source organism: uncultured Eubacteriales bacterium (assembly GCA_902796565.1). Lineage (GTDB taxonomy): Bacteria > Bacillota > Clostridia > Eubacteriales > Anaerofustaceae > RUG14186. The sequence continues at coordinate 17 of CADBPP010000044.1, forward strand.
TCATGAAGGGATAGCGCTCACTGAAATCATCGTAGAAATCCATCTGGAAAATGATCTGAAATACTTTTTCTCTTGCTTCGCTTCTTTTCATGTCACTCACCTGTCAATATCCCATTATTTTATACATCAGCACCGCTGCAGCGCAGGCGGCGTTGAGTGATTCACAGCCTTCCCTCATGGGTATCCTTACCAGCTTATCGCACATCCCGGCTGCTTCGTCGCTGAGGCCCCGTCCCTCGTTTCCTATGAGAAGGGCCCACCTCCCCGGTGAAGCTTCAAATGCCTCATCCCCCGACAGATGGGCGCCGGCAAGCTTCAGCCCGGTCTCCTTCAGCCGTGCCAGGCCCGAAAGATCCGAGCGGGAGATGCCCACCCTGAAGATGTTTCCCGCGCAGGCCCTCAGAGCCTTCGGAGACCAGCAGTCCGCACAGCCCTCGGAGAGCACGACGTGGGAGAAGCCCGCGCAGGCGGCGCTCCTTATGATGGCGCCCACATTGTCCGGGTTCTGCACCCTCTCGAGAAAGAGGATGTTTCCCTCCGTCAGGGAGGATATGTCTTCCTCCGGCGGTCTCTCCAGCACCGCTCCCATCCCCTGGGGGGTCTTCAGCCCGCTGATGTAGCCGAAGATCGATGGTTCCACCACGATAACGTTCTCCTTCTCCTGAAGGGAATCCGGCTCCGTGCTCACCCAGAAGCGGACCTTCACGTCCTCCGGCAGCGCCGAAAGGTTCCTTTCCCCCTCCAGCCATATGAGGCCGGTCTCGTCCCGGTACTTTTTCTGGTGAAGGCTCGCCGCCAGCTTCACAGAGGCGTTCTGCCTCGAGGTCACAGTCTGTCTCATATCACACCACCATATCCGAACGGCCCAGCATAAGCTGCTCCGAAAGGGGCTCTTCCTTTGATACCGAAAGGTCCAGCGCCCGGCTGAAATACATGGGAAGGAGCCTGCCCGCCAGCATCGTCACTATGTACAGGGCGCTGAAGACCGCGGGAAGCTCCCGCACATCCGCAGCGTGGATACCGCTTAAGGTATACGCCGATGCCGTCTCGAAAAGAACGTCGGAATAATCCAGGGAACATGCCGCGGACATGGCAAGGGACATCACCAGAATGAAGGCGATGCCGCTTAGGGCAAGGTAAACGGGTTTTATAAAGGCGCTGCGGGCGAAGCGCACCTTTTTCGTCCTTATGTTCTCGCCGCAGGACGGGGCCAGCACCAGATATATGCACAGCAGCATCACCGCGCCCATCCTGAGCCCTCCGGTGGAGCTTCCCGAGAGGCCTCCCGTGAACATGGCGATGAAAAGGATGACTCTCGAGGCAAAGCTCACGGATCCCACCGTGTTTCCTCCCATGAGGGAGGCGCTCCTGGCGCCCAGGACCCTCAGAACGGCTGTGGATACGGCGCTCTGGGCCGGCAGGGTGCCGTCCCATTCCAGAGCGCATACCGCCGCGCACATCACCAGGGTCAGGATAAGAAAGAACACCGACTGCATGAGCATGGTGCGGGAAAGCCTGCCCCTGCTGCGGGCGGAGACCGCCGCAGCGGCGAAAAGCGGGCCCAAAGCTGAAAGAAGCACCAGGACAGAACAGACGATGTCGTAGCTGTAATTCACGCTGAAGATACCGAGGGCCCTTCCGTCAAGAAGGCTCATGCCGCACCCCGTGACCGCGCTCACGGAAGTGAAGGCCGCAAGACCCGCGGCCTTCGCAGCGGGATAGGCGGGGGCAAAAACTCCGAAGAGGGCAAGTCCCCCAATGACCTGAAGCACCGCAAGGTAGGAAATGATGTATACAAGAAGATCCCTTCCGCAGGTGGGGCTCGCCAGGGCGAACAGCCATCTTTTGCGGCCGATGACCAGTTCCGCCGTGTGGCCGCAGGCAAGGATCAGCCTGCAGGAAACATACAGGGCGAAAACGGCTCCGGCCTCACAGAGCAGGGCTATAAAAAAAATACCGGGGATCCCAAAACCTGTTAGGTTCACGATGGACGATCCGCACAGGGTAAAGGCGGACACGGCGGTATAAAGACACTCAAACAGATCCGCTGAGCTCTCCTTTCTCAGGGCGAAAAGCACCAGTGCCGAGAGGGCCAGTCCCACTGACAGCGATGCGAGGATCCCGACGGGTCTGAACAGATTTTCAAAAAAGCTCTTTTTAATGTTTTGTTCTTCCATTACATACCCATTATACATTACAGGCCCCCGCAATACAAACAAAACCTTGCCCGCAGGAGCGCTGCGCGTCGTTTTTCCGCTTTTTCGGCATGGCCTGCCTTTGTCAGCGTACTGTTGCATTCCATCCCGTTTTGTTCTATAATATCTGAATACGGTACAAGGTATCTGAAATGAAAAAGAAAAGACGCTTTAAACTGATAACACTCATCATCCTCTGCGCACTGTGCATCGCATCATGCGCTTTTCTGAGCGCGCAGCATATAGGCATGAAGAGGATCATTTACCAGAACACCCGGGGCGACAACATCAGCGCCTCCTACCACTCCGTTCAGGGCGCAAAGGCCGTCATGCTGGTGGGCGATCTCGGATGGGACAGCGGTGAGATGAGCGTGTTCTCCACGAGCTTCATAAAGATGGGCTACAGCGTGTTCGTCTTTGAATTCCCCGGCACAGGCTTTTCCGCCGGCACGATACCTTTCCATTACAATGACGGCACGTTCCTCGCGGAGCAGTTCTACAACGCTCTGTTCGTGTTCTCGTCCACCTGCTCCGTACCTATACGCGACATCCACATAGTTGCCTTCGGCGAGGGAGCCAGAGCCGTGCTTCAGACCGCCCGGGAAGGATATATCGAACCTGCGAGCCTCACCCTCATCGCCACCGGCATCAAACTCGGGGACGGAAGGGATTTCGACGTGCTCAACTACACCAACGATTCCCGCATGGAATGGATCAGGGGTCTTAAGGACTCCTCCATAACATGTCCGGTGATGCTCATCTCATCCGCACTGGACGAGGCTTCCACCACCGAGGACAGCGAGCTGCTCGCGGAGCAGCTCGACATGATAACCATTAAGACGGAGGTCACCAACCAGGTCACTGTCATGCCGGATCCGGTAAAGGACGCCCAGGGCAACGTCGTGCAGCCTCCTCCAGAGACAGTGACCGTGACCACCATATCGGAACAGAAGAGAGACCCGGTCACCGTAAAGACGGTGAAATGGGCTCTGCATCCATATATGGCACGCAGCCCCGAAGTACTGGATGAAGCGACGAGCTTCATAGCGTCCCTGGACAGAAAGGACGTCCCGTCCTTCACCGCAGTCAAGCTAATACCCCTCATCAGGATCCTGGTGCTGCCCCTGGCGGCGGCTGTCATGGCCCTTTACACCCTCATTCTCAGGGACAGGGAAAAGTACGATACCGCCCGGGTGAGACAGGTGGCCCAGATGCCTGAAGGACTGATGAAAAGAAAGACCGCCATATCCGTCTTTGCCATACCCTTCGCCGCCGCCATGGCCGTGCTGGTATATTTCATATCCTCCAGGGTGGCCTACAATGCCATGATATCCTCTGCGATGTTCGCCTCCAACGGGCTGCTGTGCTTCCTGCTGTACCTCTTCACGGATCTGGGCAGGGGCATGGAGGGAGGTCTCGGAGAAAAGGAAGAGACCCATCTCCTGAAGCCCACCGTATGCTTCGCTTCCGCTTGCGCATTTCTGGGGCTTTTGAGCCTTCTGGGCATGGGCAATTATCTTTCGGTTAACGAGAACTGGCTCGCCAGAGCAGCCCTCACCGCTGTTTTCGCCATGGTGTTCTACGCCGACGGGATGGAGCGGAGAAAAGCCGCCTTCACGTCGAAGGAAAAGAGAAAGATCCTGGCGGTCAACTACTACAGCTTCCTGCTGTATCCCCTGCTCACGGCAGCCATCGGGGACTTTTCCACCGCTGCCGGCTGCTTCGGATACATCATGGCCCTGGTGATGACCCTGCTTCTCGGAGAGCTGCTGGAGCATTTCAAGGCGCCCGCCGCCCTCAGGGCAGTGTACATGGGATTCTTCTTCCAGATGAGCGCCTTTGCCCGTCTGGTCATATTCATAAAGTGACACGGGGAGGACGGAATTGATACTCGCTGAGCGCAATGATGTGAAAAGAGCCTTCATATATGTCTTCTACGATCCCGAGGGCATTGCCGACGGATATGTCGAAAAGATGCTTTCCTCCCTAAGGGAGGTCTCTTCCCATACCCTTCTGGTGGTCAACGGGGACATCCGTGAGGAATGCCTCAGCGCCCTGCGTCCATTGTGCGACGACGTGCTCATCCGGGAGAATGAAGGATACGACGTCACAGCGTACATCAAAGGCCTTGAGCGGCTTGGGGACAGCTCCCTTTACGACGAGGTCATACTGATGAATTCCACCCTGTACGGTCCCTTCTATCCTCTCACGGAGATGTTCGGGGAAATGGACCGCCGGGACGCGGACTTCTGGGGGCTGATCGCCCATCCGGAGGACCGCACCACCAGCATCGCGTCGTCCCGCTACAACTACATACCGAAACACCTTCAGTCATATTTCATCGCTCTGAGAAGTTCCCTCCTCCAAAGCGGCGCCTTCAGGGATTTCATCTCATCCCTTCCCCCCATCCGGGGCTATGATGACGCCAGAGGGTATTTCGAGATAAGCTTCACTCCCCGCATGGAGGAAGCCGGCTTCACCTGGGATGTTTACGCCGACACCTCCCGCTGGGACAGCTTCGGCATCAACGCAGTGATGTACATGCCCTATGCCCTCATCAGGGAGGAGCGCTTCCCCTTCGCGAAGCAGAAGGCATTCAGTTTCGGCTCGGATGAGATGACCGCTCTTTTCTCCCAGAGAAAACTGCTGTACTGGCTGGATGAAAAGGGGCTCTACGACGTCTCGCTGATAACGGAGAACCTCGCCAGGACCCAGGATCTCAATGACGTAAGGAGCATGAGCGCGCTGAACTTCGTTCTGGACCCGGCTTCTCCCGCGGAAGACGGCTGCGGATGCGCCTTCTTCATCGACCCGGGAAGAAGCGGCTCACTTCCTACAGAGGATCTGCCCGGGGGCTCGGCGGTGTTCATAAATCATGAAGGAGCTCTGTCGGGGGACGGGGATCTGATGCAGAACATAAAAAAAGCCCTTTCGGAAGACCCCTGTCTTCTCGAGGGCCGAAGATACATTTGCTTCATGGATCTCTCCCGAGTACCTGATATTCCCAGGGGATGGGACGCCGGGATGTTCATGGAGATGGCCGTAGAAAACATGGCTGCCTCCGCGGGATATGTATCCCGCGTGGCGGAGCTCTTCGAAAAGCCCCTCAGACTGGGATGGCTGGATGCCCAGAAGCTAAGAAGCGGCACCCATACGGTGCTGTGGCCAGAAAGCGATGACGGGCTGAGGAAAACATGCTTCTGGGCCAGAAAGGAAGTGTTCCTCCGTTTCATCGGCGGCAGTACGGTCAGTGAGGCTCTGAAAGCTGAAAGGCGTCTGCTCGGAAGCGTCATGAGCACCGACTTCGCCGGAAGGGAGATCTCCTCCTGGGACCATTTCATCGGACGTTACGGCAAGGCCAGGAAAAGATACCTGGAAACGAAGAAAACGGTAAAAAAGCTGCTGCCTTCAAAGGCGGTGGGTTATCTGATAAAGCTTTTGAAAAAATAGGAGTTGCATCATGAAGGAATTCAAAAAATCTACCAAGCTTGACAATGTATGCTACGACATCAGAGGCCCCGTCATGGACGAAGCCAACCGCCTCGCGGAAAACGGGGTAAACGTACTGAAGCTGAACATCGGCAATCCCGCCCCCTATGACCTCTTCGCTCCCGACGAGATCGTTTCGGACATGAGCATGAACCTCAGGGATTCCGAAGGCTATTCCGATTCCAAGGGTCTCTTCGCGGCAAGGAAGGCTATCATGCAGTACTGCCAGCTCAAGGGTATCCCCAATGTGGATGTCAACGACATCTATACCGGCAACGGAGCCAGCGAGATGATCACCATGTGCATGCAGGGCCTCCTGGATTCCGGGGACGAGATACTTGTTCCTTCACCGGACTATCCCCTGTGGACCGCCTCCGTCACCCTGGCGGGAGGAAAAGCCGTGCATTATCTGTGCGATGAATCCTCGGACTGGTACCCCGACATCGAAGACATCAGAAGGAAGGTAACGGCCAACACGAAGGGCATCGTGGTCATAAACCCAAACAACCCCACCGGCGCCCTCTATCCCAGGGACGTGCTGGAAGCCATCGTGCAGGTGGCCAGGGAGAACTCCCTCATCATCTTCGCGGATGAGATCTACGACCGTCTCGTCATGGACGGCCTGGAGCATACGGCCATAGCGTCCCTCGCTCCCGACGTCATGTGCGTCAACATCAACGGCCTCTCGAAGTCCCACAGGGTGGCGGGCTACCGGTGCGGATGGATGGTCCTTTCAGGAGACAAGAGCAGCGCGAAGGACTACATCGAGGGACTGAACCTCCTCTCCTCCATGAGACTGTGTTCCAACGTGCCCGGCCAGAGCATCATACAGACCGCTCTCGGAGGATACCAGAGCTCCCAGGAGCTGCTGGTGCCGGGAGGAAGGATCTACGAGCAGAGGGAATACATCTACAACGCCATCAATGACATCCCGGGACTCTCCGCGGTGAAGCCCAGGGCGGCGTTCTACATCTTCCCGAAGATCGATGTACAGCGTTTCAACATCACCGATGACGAACAGTTCGCCTTCGACCTTCTGAGGGAAAAGCACATCCTGATAACCCATGGCGGAGGATTCCACTGGAACGAGCCGGACCACTTCAGGATCGTATACCTGCCCTACGTGGCACAGCTCAGGGAAGCCGTGAGCGGCCTGAGAAGCTTCTTCGAGACATACCAGCAGAAATCGAATTAGACCGGACATCAAAACGGAGCTCCCTGAGGGGAAGCTCCGTTTTTTTAGTCTCATTCCAGGCGTTCTTTCCACAGGCCGCTCATGAAGTACATAAGAGCCGCCCATGTCTGCAGCGGATAGGGATTGCCCTTCGGGTCCTTCCCGGCCAGGATCAGCTCCCTCGCCTCTCGGACATCCGGCAGGTAGAAGCCGTCAAAGAGCTCTCCTCCCACCGCGCCGCTCTGATCGAGGCACCCGAGATCATCCGTATCCACCACGGCGCACACCAGCGCGTTGCTCTCGTCGGAAAATCCGGGGGACGAGATGACCATCGGGCTCACGGTGAACACCCTGTCGGTATCCTTTACAGTAAGGCCCGTTTCCTCCTTTATCTCCCTTAAAGCGGTGCGGATAAGAGGCTCCTCCGCGCCCCTGTCCTCCTCGTCTATGAGCCCCGCGGGAGGACTCAGCATGAAGCGGCCCAGGGGATAGCGGTATTCGTAGGAGAGCAGCAGCCTCTCCGGCATGCCCTCCGTGCGGATTATCACGAAGCATGTGACAGCGTCCGGCAGCACAGAGGCGAACTGCTCGTCCCCCTTCACAGCCAGGAGTTCTTCCTTCGCCCTCCTGCTGACGTCATAGTAGTGCTTTCCCGGGGCGTATCTCAGGTCCGCCACCTTTATGTATCGGGTATCGAGAAGGATGTCCACATCCTCCAGTCTTATAACGGGTGTCTTTCTGTCCATATGTGTCTCCTTTCCTTACACTCCCTCCAGGTCGAAGGGAGGGATAAAGCTCTCTGAAGCCGCCTCCCCTTCCTGTATGAAGGCGTTCTCCACTCCCATGTCCGCGGCGTAGTCTACCACCTCGTCGTATTCCTCCGGGGTGAGCTTTCTCTGAAGCTCGGGGAAGCCCTCGAGGCCTTCCATCGGTGTGTACTGGCTCATGATGGACAGGATCACGCTGTCTCCGTATGAGGAATAAACATGGCCGATCACGGCCTTGGAATCCTCAATGCACCCCGGAAGCACCAGATGCCTTACGATGACTCCCCTTTGCATCATGCCGTCATCGTCACAGACGATCCTTCCCTGCTGGGACACCATCTCTCTGAGGGCGGCCGCGGCGACTGACGGATAATCCTCGGCGGAGGAATACCTTTTCGCCAGAACGGGAGACATGTACTTGAAGTCGGTAAGGTATATGTCCGCAGTGCCCTCGAGCTTCTTCAGCGTATCGACCCTCTCGTACCCCGAGGTGTTCCAGACGATGGGCACCGAGAGCCCTCTTTCCCGGGCAAGCTTTACGGCTGTGATGATCCTGTCGGTGTAATGGGTGGGCGTGACCATGTTGATGTTGTGGGCTCCCCTCTCCTCGAGGGAGAGCATTATCTCGGTGAGGCGCTCCGCATCGATCATCTTTCCCGCTTCGCCCCGGGAGATCTCCCGGTTCTGACAGTATACGCATCTGAGGGGACAGCCGGAAAAAAAGATCGTGCCGGAACCCCTCTCCCCGGAGATGCATGGCTCCTCCCACATATGCAGCGACGCTCTGGCCACCATGATGCCGCCGGGGGGCACACTGCACACACCGGAAGAAAGCTCCCTGTCAGCGCCGCACTCCCTGGGACAGAGAAGGCAGCCCTTCTTTGATTCTTCAGACATTTTCCACCATCCACACAATGCCCTTCGCGAGCCTTTTTTCCGGATCCCTGAAATGGCCTCCGGGATTTTTGTCATATCTGACCAGCCGCACCGAGGGATCGTTTTTGAAACGGCGGTAGAGCCTCTCATGCACATCCCCCACCGTCGCCATCATAGGGTCCGGGGTCGAGGATTCCTTTCCTCCCAGGGAAAGATAGATCGCCGCTCCCTCCCTTACGGGGGCGGATGAGGCCATCTCCTCAAAGCCGGGGAACCACAGGGAACCCGAGCAGGAGGCGCATGATAAGAAAACGCCGCTTCTGAGATACGCCCAGAGGGAAAACAGCCCCGCCAGGGAATATCCCGCGATCATGAGGGGGACGTCTCCGAGGATGCGCGTGAGGTGTTCTCTCAGCTCTCCTTCGATGAAAAGGAGGGTATCCTCCCCCTTTCCGGAAAACTGCTGACCCGCGCCCCGGGCTTCCCACGGGGAGAGGCAGCTGTCCCAGTCAGGAACGAGCACATAGCAAAGGCTGGCCCGTCCGGGACCCCCTCCGAGGCCCTCCCGGATATGGGCGGTGAGCTGATCCGCGGTCTCGTTCTCATGCTCCCCGTTCATCACTATCACGCAGGGAGCACCCCGCTCCTCAGCCGGGATGAGGCTTACTGTGTATCCGTTCAGTTCAAACTTTTCCATCATGTCGGTCCTTTTGACAATATTGTTTTAAAAAGGGGAAACGCGTCCGCGTCTCCCCTCCGTGTGATCACAGTGTCATCACTGAGATGACCAGATAACCTATGTATGACGCCAAGAGCAGGATCCCCTGCCACTTGGAGAACTTCTTAAGGATGATCGTGGGGATCACCGCCACGAACGCCAGCCAGATGGTGACCGGGATGTGCAGCGCCAGGTAGGACGGGTCTATGGCCATGACCGTCGATGTACGGGCACTGCCGATAAAGGACGAAAGGGGGACCACCACGCACAGGTCCATGATGTTGGCGCCTATGATGTTGCCGATGGAGATATCGGACTGTTTCTTCACGATGGCTGTGATGGTGGTCACCAGCTCGGGAAGAGACGTTCCCACGGAGATCAGTGTGATGGATACGATGATATCCGGCACTCTGAGGATCACGGCCAGCTTTTCGCCGTTGTCCACCAGGAGCCTTGCGCCCACCACCATACAGACGGCGCCTCCGATGAACTTGATGATGTTCAGTATCAGGTCGTTCTTCTTGATATCCTTCTTTTTCTTCTTTCCGATATCAGAGGGATCCTTTCCGGCATAAATGCTGTCGGCGATGGATACGGCGCACAGGAACAGGAGCACAGCGGATTCCCAGACGACTATGGAAAGATCGGCCCCGAACAGGTACAGGAGCACCGTGGCCGTAAGGAATATCAGTCCGCTGGGGGCA
>CADBPP010000045.1 GCA_902796565.1 uncultured Eubacteriales bacterium
ATAGAGTACTTTAAATCTCTTTAAACGCTTGGCATCTTCCGCTGCCTGGGCTTCCAGGTCAACATTTTCTTCCAAAACTGACATTTTGTGATTCCTTTCTTTAATTTGGTTTTTTTAGATTATGCACAATAATGCTGATGTTAGTTTACTATCTTCGTCATTATAAGTCAATACGAATCTTGGAGTATATTAAAAATATTTAATATTCAGACAAAAATTATGGTATAAAAAATATATATATAGGATATTAAAGTACAAAACAATAAAAAATTGGTAACAAATCAGACGATAAGTATTAAATATAGTCAGTCGATGCACTTTTCATTCACGGACTCGGCAGGAGGGGACTTTCTCTTTGTCTGTGCCGCATATTTGTCTCCGGGAACGGGAGCCTTTCCTGCAGGGAAGGACCGGCTGTCACACAGTGCCGGAGAAAATAACATATATATAAACAGGGATCCCGATACACAGATCGTAGATCCTGCTTAATTGATCGATCCGAGTGACATTGAAAGAAGTCTTTCTCATGCAGCCCCGCGGGCAAAGACATAAAAAAAGAACGGCGGTTTCCCGCCGTATCTTTTTAAGCAATCTGCGATTGATTACAGCTTCCACTGAGAGGTAGCTGCGGTCTTGCCTGCTGCCAGGTCGTCCTGAACCTTCTTGAGGTTCGCGTCGTTCATGTTGAACAGGAAGATGTAGCAGAGGATAGCAACGATCGCGATCCCCAGAGGAGCCAGTGTGTACAGGTTTCTGAGTCCGCCGACGACTTCCGGTGTGATGGTCGCTGTTCCGGCATTGTATGCCGCCAGCCACTCGGTGTATCCGAAGCTGTCGAGGAAAGCGGTACCGACCAGTGTGGTCACCAGGTGGCATGCTGTAAGGCTCAGGTTGTAGCAGGCCATGGTCAGAGTGTCCATACGGGCACCGGTCTTCCATGCGCCGTAGTCTGCTGCGTTAGCATATCCGGGCAGGACCCAGGTCTCGAGCATTCCCATGAAGAAGCTGGAGCATCCGAACAGGATCATGAATGTCCATACTCCCTCGGGCTTGAACATCAGGTACATGAGTACCAGGAATACGATGTGTGCAGCGTATGCCATGGTGCAGGCCCTCTTGGAATCCTTCCAGAGCTTGGTCCATACTCCGCCGAATGCAACGCCTACGATAGCGGTCAGGTTGAAGATCGTCATGAAGGTTCCCTGAAGAGCGAAGTTCTGGAACACATAACGGAATACGTATGCCGCATAGCTGGTGTAGATGAAGTAGTAGGACTTGTGAAGTCCGAACCACAGGAACAGGCCGAGGATATTTCTGTTGCCGACGATGGTCTTGATCGTGGTGGAGAGAGGTATCTTGGCCTTCTTCTTGGCTGCGGTCTCCTTCAGAGCTTCTCTCTCAACGTAAGAACCTCTGAGTCCGAACCATGCATACAGCCAGAATCCGAGGATGGTCAGGCCGTAGCAGACCAGAGCTGTGATGGCGTAGCCGCCCATGGTAGGATCCTGTCCGCCGCCGGAAAGGGCGATCAGCATAACAGGAACGATGTAGCCGAAGATGGTCTTACCACCGTCACGGCCGAGCTTCTGGGTCATTGCAAAGTAAGCTCTGTCGTTAGGATCGCTGGACATCTTCGGGAATGCTCCGGACATCGGGGTGGTGGACATCGGGGTGGCGATGGTGGTGATCATTCTGATGATGAATACCAGGAACATCAGCTCGGTGGTCTTGCCGGTGAGGGCAGGAAGAGCGATGATGAGGATCATGCCGCCGTTGAGGATGAGGGCTCCTACGATGATCCAGGGCCAGAACTTGGCTTTCTTGAAGCTGAATCCGTCGATGAACGCTGCGAATACAGGAGTTCCGATCCATGAAATAAGGCTTGCCGACAGGTTGATGACCGCGGTGAAGTTCACCGAGAACATGAACACGTTGGTGTAGAAGTAGTTAACGTAGGTCGAGAATGCCTTTGACATTGCTGCGAGAAGCTGATAAAGAGGATAGAGGACTTTAAATCTCTTAAGTCTCTTAGCGTCTTCAGCTGCCTGAGCTTCGAGGTCAACATTTTCTTCTAAAACTGACATTTTGTGATTCCTTTCTTTTTTATTTTTTTGTATTAAGCACAATAATGCTGATGTTAGTTTACTCTTTTCGTCTGAATAAGTCAATACGAATCTTGGTCAATTTGTGCATTTATCTTAAATTATTTGTCTTATTACAGTATAAAATATATACATATTGTGGTAAAAATGTATTTAATTAATATATTTCAGATATAAACAAGATAATTCATGGAAAAATATTAAACATTTGTATATAAAACAATATATAGATGATTTATACGAAATTGATTTCAGGGGGACGCGGCAGGACGCCCAAAGGGGGTGCGCTGAAATATATTGGCTTAAATAAGCCGATATTTTAAAACAGCCCGGAAACGGCCCTCCGCGGAACGTCATCAGGATCTTTGATTTACTGTACAAAAGAGAGCGGAAAAGCCCGATATATGTATGTTTTACGGCATTTTTGCCTGTTTTCCCCCCGGGTGGATCTGTCGGTCCGGGATCAAAACAGGGGAAACTGTAATAAAGATATGCTATAATTAAAAAAAACGGAGGAAGGCTCACATGGAGACCGAAAGGATAATAAGGGATTATATCGGGGCAAAAAAGAGAGACTGGACGGTATTCACCGTATCCGCCGCTGCGGTACTGGCGGGCATAGGATATATGATATATTATATCGCGATGCTCACCCGTTCCTCCAATGCTTCCCCGGAAAGCCTGCCATACATGGCGTCGTCCCTGGTGGCCGTCTTCGTGGGCGCGTACTTTATCGGGACCTATGCCCCGAAGACCGTCGGCGCCTCGGCGAGGACCCGCCGGTCCCTTTCCCGCATCGCGGAGGGCGGAGGGTATGACAGGGCCGCTATGGAGCTGTACGAGGCGGACAGGGGAAAGCATCTCGTCATCACGGAGCATTACATCTTCGGAGAGCACAACGGCATCGCCGCCCCCCTTTCCGACATCACGGATTACAAATCGATGTACAACCGTCACGCGGGCTATTATTCCTCCTCCATGGCCGTCGAAGGGATACTGATTAAGCTCACCGACGGCAGATGGTATACCGTATCCTCAGGTAAGACCCGGTTCAGCGATTATCCCTTTTTCTGCGGCCTGCTGGAGGAAGCGGTCAAAAAAAACACGTCCGGGGGGGACGTGCGTTAAAGACCCGGGTGCGTTCTATTCATCCACGGCGCCGTGGGAACATACGGCGGCGCAGTTTCCGCATTCGACACAGAGGGCAGGATCTATCCTGCTCTTTCCGTTTTCCTGTTTTGAAATGGCTCCCACCGGGCATTCTATGCGGCAGCTGCCGCATCCGGTGCAGCGTTCACTGATGGTAAATGCCATTGGGACCTCCCTGGATGAGTGTTCTTTACAGTTATTATAATCTTCTTTCCCCCCGTGTTTCAATATTAATGAAGCCTGTCGTTTTGCAATTCTTCTCCAGCCGTGTATAATTGGCTCTCCTGATGGTATAATAATAGATATTCTTAAACGAAAGAAATAGACATGAAAAAAAGCAAGAACTATGTTTGGGGCGCGCTGATACTCACGGTGGGCTCCCTGATATCGAAATTCCTGGGAATATTCTTCAAGATACCCCTCACGAATATAATGGGAGATTACGGGATGGGGCTGTACGGGTACGCCTATCCCCTGTATGTCACTTTCCTGACGGTGTCCACCGCCGGCCTCCCCTCCGCCGTATCGAAGATGGTGGCGGAGAGCGTTTCCTCCGGAAACCATAGGCAGGCATACAGGATCTTCCGGGTCGCGTTCTTCACCCTGGCGGTGCTGGGCATATCCTCATCACTGATAATGTTCTTTTCCGCCCGGTGGTTCATCGACACCTTCAACTGGGATCCTCTGGCATACCGCTCGATCATAGCGCTGTCCATCGCTCCCTTCTTCGTTTGCCTGATCTCCGTGGTCAGGGGATTCTTCCAGGGCATGCAGATGATGGTCTATACCAGCGTCTCCGAGATCCTGGAGCAGGTGGGGAGAGTCGGCGTGGGAGTGAGCCTCGCCATCTTCTGGTTCCGTACCAGGGGAGTCGAATGGGGGGCAGCAGGAGCCACCTTCGGGGCCGTGGCGGGAGCCATACTGGCCTTCGTGTTCCTGTACATCTCGTTTTTCATCTACCGCAGAAAGAACCGGCCGGACGTGCTCATGCAGTCCGATGACATAAAAGTGGAGAGCCAGGGGGCTATCTTCAGGTCCCTTATCCTGATAGCCCTGCCGATAGCCCTTTCCAGCATAGTTTCCAACATGATGGATCTCATAGACAGCGGCACCATACCCAGGTGTCTCAGCATGATAGGCTACACCCACAGGCAGATCACGGACCTGTACGGGCAGCTGACCAGCAAGGCCCAGACCCTGGTGAACGTCCCGATGGTCCTGGGGAGCTCCCTGGCGGTGAGCCTGGTGCCCGCCATCAGCGAGTCCATGGCCCGCAGCGACCGTGACAAGGCCGTGAGCAAGGTCACCCTGGCGGTAAAGCTCACCTTCCTGGTGTCCCTTCCGGCTGCGCTGGGCCTCAGCCTTCTTTCCCGGCCCATCATAGAGCTTCTGTATCCCAACTCCGTAACGGGATTTGAGATCCTGCGCTGGCATGCCTTCACAGTGATCTTCAGCATGGGGATGCTGGTGCTGCAGGGCATACTGCAGGGCGCCGGAAAATATTACGTGCCCCTCATCAACGTTTTGATCGGAGGAGCAGTCAAGCTCATGTGCAACCTGGTGCTCATAAGGATACCGGAGCTGAACATCTACGGGGCCATCATGTCCACCGTCATAGCCGCCTTCGTGATCTTCACCCTGAACTTTATCGCCGTCAGGCGCCACATAGGTTTCGGGAACCTGTTCGTGCCCCTTGTAAAGATACTTCTTTCCGTGGCGGTCATGGGCGTTCTGTGCTTCTTCTCCTTCAGGTGGATGTGTCTGATCATATCGCCGAGGATCGCGGTACTGGGCTCCATCGCCCTGTCCATAGTGGTATATGCCCTGATGGTGCTGGTGACGAAGGCCGTTACCATGGATGACTTAAGGAGCGTAAGGAGTTAGGCCGTGAAGAACATGACCAGTCCCACAGTGATAACTGAATATATGAAGAGCAGCGACTTCTTCTTCAAGAAGAACCTGGGACAGAACTTCCTCAAGGACGAGAACGTAGCAAGAAGCATCGTCGGAGAGCTGGGGGGAGAAAGGAAGGACGCGGTCCTGGAGATCGGTCCCGGATTCGGCGCCCTTACCCAGTTCCTCACGGAGGATTACGACGACGTCACGGCGCTGGAGATAGATCCCTTTGCCATCGGCGTACTGAAGGACGTCTTTTCTGACACAGAGGGCCTGAGGATCGTCAGGGGCGATATCCTCAGGGAGGATCTCCCGTCCCTTCTCGGGGATCAGCTCACGGCGGGGAAAAGGCTCAGGGCCATCTCCAACCTGCCTTATTACATCACCTCCCAGGTTATAATAAAGCTCCTCTCATCGGACATATTCTTTGAGAACATAGTGGTGATGGTGCAGAAGGAGGTGTCATCAAGGCTTTCGGCGAAAAAGGGCACGAAGGATTATTCCGCGTTCACGGTGCTCCTCAATTACTACGCGGATGTCGTCAGATGCTTCGACGTCAGCCATACGTGCTTCATTCCCCAGCCTAAGGTGGATTCCACCGTGATGAAGATAATCCCCCTGGAAAAAAGGAGGGCGGAGGTATCCGACGAGGAGCGTTTCGTAAGGACTGTAAAGGCGGCCTTCTCCATGAGGAGGAAGACCCTTCTGAACTGCATAAGCATGAATTTCGGCATCTCAAAGGATGAAGCGAAGGAAAGGATAGCTTCTGCGGGGTTCGATCCCGCGATAAGAGGTGAGATATTGAGCCTTGAGGAATTCGCTGCCCTCTCTGAGGCGATGCCCCTTTAGAGGAACATCCCGAGAGCGCTTACAAGGGAATATATGATAATAAGAATGATGGCGGCCCACCAGATCCCGGTCGCTATCTTTTTTTTCGGCATGATAAGGGACAGTCCCGCGCAGGCTAGCAGCACCGGCCACAGATATGTCAGAGAGGAAGTGATGTATCCGAAGGAGAAGCCGCTCACAGCGGGGCGTCTCAGGAGGATGCACATGCAGATGAAGGAGCTGATCGCTCCCAGGGAGATCTTGGAGACCCTTTCGGGGGAGGCGCCCCTGTCGGAGGCGAGCCCTTCCGTAAAGATGTAAAGACCTATGGAAAGTACCGCGAAGGTCAGATCCTCCTTTATCCCCGCCTTCAGATGAAAGAGGCGGGAATATATGATATGCCCCAGAGGGGTGCATACGGCGCATACCGCCAGGGCTCTTCCCGCGGATACGGAGGCGATGACGGAGGGTATGTCCATCGGTGCGGGAGCGGAAGGTACGCTCTCCTGCTCGTCCCCGCTGAGAAGGGGCATCGTCAGCGCCAGCACGAAGTAGATTATTACAGCGAAGGGATACAGGACGCACAGAAAGAAAGCCGCGATCCTCACGAGGGTTATGTCGAGCCCGAAACTCTCGGCTATGCCGGCGCAAACTCCGCCGAATTTCCTGTCCGTATTCGATCTGTGTAACCTGTTCTGCATGATGCCTGTATTATAGGATCCCACTATTGGAATCTTATTAGCGGCGGGTTATTTGTTTCTTTTTTTGCCCACCAGAAGATACCACTGTCCCATGGAGCGCTTTTCGATGAGCTCGAACCCGTTCTCATCCAGGGCCGAGGCCACCTCGTCCTGCCTGGATTCTATGATGCCGGTGGATATGAAGACGCATCCGGGATCCAGCAGGGATGAAAGCTGGGAAGAGAGAGCGCAGATGGGCCCGGCAAAGATGTTTGCCACGGTGACGTCGGGGCTCTCCGTCAGAGCCTCCGCCAGATCAGAGCATACGGCGTTCACCCTGTCCTCCACTCCGTTGAGGACGGCGCATTCCCTGGTGGCGGTGACGGCGTTGGGATCTATGTCCACGGCTGTGACGCGGGATGCCCCCAGGAGGGCCGCCGCGGCAGAGAGGATGCCGCTGCCGCTTCCGATGTCGGCTGCGGTGCAGCCCGGAAAGATGTACTTTTCCAGGGCCTCCAGGGCCATCCTGGTGGTCTCATGCTGGCCGCTGCCGAAGCTGCTTCCAGGATCTATCCTGACGGTTATGACTCCCTCGGGAGAGGTCTGCTCCCATACAGGACGGACATAGAGCTTTTCACCGAGCCTGAAGGGCTTGAAGAATTCCCTCCAGTTGTACTGCCAGTCCTCGTCCTTGACGGACACTATGGACACGGTGAGCTCCCCGAAGACCTCCGGCATCTGCTGCCCCAGGGCCGCCAGGCGGTCCGTCAGGGCGTGCATGAGCCCCACTCCCTCCTCGTCGTCGGAAACGTAGAGCTTCACATTGGGACGGATGCTTTCAATGTCTCCTCTGAGCTCTTCGTCCACCATGTCATAAGTATCCCTGCTCTCCTCGAGGAATGAGAGTATCTCATCGGGATCCTCCACCACGAAGGAGGAGATGCCCATGTCCATGATCACCCCGCTCAGGGGCTCCAGCGCCTCTTTTTTCGTATATATCGTGACTTCGTTCCAGTTCATGTTCTTCTCCGTTTTGATGATAGTCATTTCAAGCGGATTATATCCCAAAAAGCCGGTCCAATCAAGCGTAAGCTCCCAAAGGCTACGCTGCGGCGCCAGTTTATGATAAAATCATATCGGAGGACCGGAATGCGCGTCAATGTGATAGGAGCATGCAACATCGATATAACCGCCCTGGCGGGAGGAGCAGTGCGGATGCACGATTCGAACCCCGCGACGGTGCGCTACACCCACGGGGGAGTCGGCAGGAACATCGCCCACAACTGCTCACTCCTGGGGCTTTCCCCGCGTTTCGTGTCCGCTGTGGGCAGGGGCCCCCAGGGAGAGGCCATCCTCAGGGAGCTGAGGGACGCCGGCTGCGACGTTTCCGGGGTCATCGTCTCGGACGAATATCCCACGGGAAGCTACATCTCCTTCATCGATGAGAACGGGGAGCTTCTGGTGGCAGCGAATTCCATGGGGATCAACGAACTCATCGTTCCGGGCACTGTTTCGGATCTGGATGCCGAAGATGCCGTGACGGCCTTCGACACCAACATACCGGAGGAGACCATAGACGCGGTGACCTCCCTCGGAGGCATCAAGTACGCCGAGCCCGTCTCTGGGCCCAAGTGCGTGAAGCTGCTGCCGTATCTCTCCCGCATAGACATCATCAAGCCCAACGTGTATGAGGCGGCTGAGCTGTGCAAAACGGACACGTCCGGCGAGGACGGCATAATCAGAGCGGGGATGATCCTTCGTGAAAAGGGTGTCAAAAAAGTATTCATAACCGATTCCGTACGGGGAGCATGGCTCTTTTCCGGAGAGGAGAGGATCCACTTCGTTCCGGAGACGGTGGAGGCGGTCAGCGCCAACGGCGCCGGTGACGCATTCTCCTCCGGGATCATCTACGGTACGGCAAGGGGGCTCGGGGACATGGAGATCCTGCGCTTCTCCTGTGCCGCCGCAGCCTGCGCACTGGAGCATACCGGCGCGGTGAATACGTCCATCAGCGAAAAATATGTTTTAAAGAAGGCAGGATTATTGAAGAATGAACAGTGAGAACTTCGTACTGAAAAGGGAAGTCGCCGAAGCGGTAAGGGAGAACAGGGCCGTGGTGGCCCTGGAGAGCACCATCATATCCCACGGGATGCCCTACCCCCAGAACGTCGAGACGGCTCTGAGGGTGGAGGAAGCCATCAGGGAATGCGGCGCGGTGCCCGCGACCATCGCGGCCATCGGCGGCGTCATAAGGGTCGGGCTTTCCCCCGAGGAGATAGAGTATATCGGAAAGAGGGGCCCGGAAGCCGTCAAGTGCTCCCGGAGGGATCTGCCCTTCGTGGTGGGGAAGAAGCTCGACGGCGCCATGACCGTGGCCTCCACCATGATCTGCGCTAAGCGCGCGGGGATAAAGGTCTTTGCCACAGGCGGGATCGGCGGCGTGCACAGAGGAGCCGAGACCACCATGGATATCTCCGCGGACCTGGATGAACTGGCCCGCACCGATGTCACCGTGGTGTGCGCCGGAGTCAAGTCGATACTGGACATCGGTCTGACGCTGGAGTATCTCGAGACAAAGGGAGTGGCCGTGCTCTGCTACGGCACCGACACCATGCCCGCATTCTATACGGCGAAGAGCCCCTATGCCGCGCCCTTCAGGGTGGACACCGTGGAGGAGATCGCCTCCTTCATGAAGGCCCGGGACGAGCTGGAGCTCGGATGCGGCACAGTGGTGGCGAACCCCGTGCCGGAGGAGTATTCCATGCCGGAGGATGTGATCAACGCGGCCATCGGGCAGGCCCTCAGGGAAGCCTCGGAGGCCGGGATAAAGGGAAAGGCCACCACGCCCTTCCTCCTGGCGAGGATCAAGGACATCACCGGCGGGGACAGCCTGGAATCCAACATCCAGCTGGTATTGAACAACGCCCGCCTGGCGAGCCGCATCGCCCTGGAGTACGTGAAGAAAAGGTAATACAGGAAATAATAGAAGGAGCCCGGAGGACCTGTGTCCTCCGGGTCTTTTTTTACCGTTTTCTTCCGTTCACTGCGGATCGTAATCCCTGAGATATTCCCTGACGCTTCTGGTCATCTCCCTGGAGAAGCCGGAATCGTACTTCCTCGCGCAGAAGGCCCTCATCCATTCGTCCAGATCCTTTTCTCCCGCCTTCGGGGAAAAGAGCTCCCTCAGATCCGTCTCGTCCATCTCGGTGTAGCGGTCGATATGCACCAGATGCTTTTCGGGCAGCCTTTCCGGTTTTCTGCGCTGCAATTGTCCTTCGGTGGGGCGGCCGTAGATCACCAGGGCCGCGGGAAAGACATATTTAGGCAGCCTCAGCAGCTCCCTCATCTTTTCGCAGTTCTCCATCACGTCCCCGATATAGCAGCTGCCTATGCCCATGCTCCAGGCGGCGCATACGCTGTTCTGGGCGGCGATGAGGGCGTCGTCCACCGCCAGTATGATGTCCCCGGTACCAGGAAAGCGGGGAGAGCACCCGGCGTATGTGTACATGTCGTACCATTTTTTAGCGTCGGCGAGGAACACCAGCACCAGCGGCGCGGCGGCGATGAAATCCTGCCCGTCGCACAGCACGGCCAGCTCCCTTCTCACCTGGGGGTCCCTCACGTCTATGATCGTGTAGAGCTGCTGGTTCCCTGCGGTGGGGGCCTCGAAGGCGCTTCGGAGGATAGTGTCCCTTTCCTCCCCGGTCAGAGGCTCGTCCGTGAAGAGCCTTACGGACTTTCTCTCATAAAGTCCCCTTACTGTATCATTCATCCTTTTCCTCCACGATGATCGGTTCCTTGGTGAAGCTGTTGAGGACCCTGCATCCGTCGGAGGTGACCTCCACCAGGTCCTCTATCCTGACTCCCACCTTCCCGGGCAGATATATGCCGGGCTCTATGGAGAACACCATGCCTTCCTTCACCGTGTTCGTGTTGGCGGCGGAGACGTCTCCCCACTCATGGACCTGGCGTCCAATCGAGTGTCCCAGGCGGTGGGTGAAGTACGCTCCGTATCCCGCCTTTTCGATATGCTCCCTGGCGGCGCGGTCGATGTCGCAGAAGCGCGCACCGGGCCTTACCGCCGCGATGCCCTTCAGGTTCGCTTCGAAAACTATGTCATATATCCTGCGTGAGGTCCCGTCCGCTTCACCGATGAACACGGTCCTGGTCATGTCGGAGCAGTAACCGTCCTTTTGGCAGCCGATGTCGATGACCACACAGTCCCCCCTCCTGCCGACGCTGCTGTCGCTGTCATGGTGGGGATCGGAGGCGTTCTTTCCGAAGGCGATGATGGGCTCGAAGGAGAAGCCGTCCGCCCCCAGGGAGCGGTAGATCCTAAGAAGCTCCTCTCCCAGTTCGATCTCCGTAAGGCCCTTCGCCACCAGGGGTATGAGCCTCTCCATGGCAAGATCGTTCAGCCTCGAGGCCTCCCTCATCTTCTCCAGCTCCTCCTCGCTCTTCACCTGCCTGACGGCTTCGACTATGCCGTCCGCCAGGACGAAGGAGGTTTCGGGCAGCTTCTCCATAAGCGGCAGCAGGAACGCCGCGGGAAGGGAGCGGTCCGCCGCCGCGGTGCGGGAGAGCGCGAGAAACTCCGCCAGGGACACGGTCGGGTCCTCCGTGTCGTCGTAGAAGGTCATCGCGACGGGCGGATCCTGTCTGTAAAAAAGCTTCGACGTGAAGATGCGCTTTTCCCCGTCCTTCCTGACGGCCAGCACGCACATCCTCTCGCCGCTGTGGATCAGCACTCCGCACATGTAATCTATCGAAAAGGGATCGGACACGACGATGGCGTCCAGCTCCCGGTCCTTCATGGTGTCAAGTATCTTTTCAAAGGCTGTGTCGTTCATGTTTTCTCCTTTCCGGGAAAAAGGGGACGGCATCGCGTCCCCTTCTGTTCAGTCCTGATATTTTTCCACGGTTATGCCGGCTTCCTTAAGCATCTCCATGGACATCTCGTCGGGGTAGTCCCCCCTGTAGACGATCCTTTTTATCCCCGCGTTTATCAGCATCTTGCTGCACAGGATGCAGGGGGAGTCGGTGATGTATATGTCCGCTCCCTCCACGCTGACGCCGTGCAGGGAAGCCTGGATCAGCGCGTTCTGTTCCGCGTGGATGCCGCGACACAGCTCGTGCCTCTGCCCGGAAGGTATGCCCAGCTGATCGCGCAGGCATCCCACTTCCTCACAGTGTCTGAGGCCCTTGGCGCTGCCGTTGTAGCCCGTGGAGATAATCTGTCTGTCCTTTACGATCACCGCCGCCACGTTTCGCCTCAGGCACGTGGAACGGGTCTTGATGACATCCAGAAGGTTCATGAAATATTCATCCCAGCTCGGTCTCATGCTCTCTCCTACTTAGTGCCGTAAAGCCTGTCCCCGGCGTCTCCCAGTCCGGGAAGGATGTAGGCGTTCTCGTTGAGGCGCTCGTCAAGGGCGGCCGCGTAGATATCCACGTCGGGATGGGCCTTCTGCATGATCTCTATCCCCTCGGGGGCCGCTATAAGGCACGCGAAACGGATGTTTTTGGCTCCGCGGTCCTTGAGGAACTGTACCGCCGCCGCTCCGCTGCCGCCCGTGGCCAGCATCGGATCCAGTACTATCGTCAGGGATTCCTCCAGGTTCGCGGGGACCTTGCAGTAGTATTCAACGGGCTCGTGGGTATCGGGATCGCGGTACAGCCCGATGAATCCGACTCTGGCGTTCGGGATGAGGTTGAGCATGCCGTTGAGCATCCCCAGGCCCGCCCTGAGGATGGGCACGAAGGTTATCCTCGTCTCATGGATCGACTTTACCGTGGTCTCGCACATCGGGGTCCTGATGGTCTCTTCCTCCAGGGGCAGATCCCTCATGACCTCGTAGGCCATCAGCATGGAGATCTCGTCCAGCAGTTCCCTGAAGAGCTTGTGTTCGGTGGCCTCATTGCGGATGATGCCTACTTTGTGCTGGATCAGCGGGTGGTCAAAAATCATTACCTTGGACATGTGTTTATACCTTTCCTTGCTTTTGAATTATTTATCGTCAGGGCCCGGCGGCCCATCGCTCACAGTTCGACCGTCACGTCGCTGGCCTTATCAAGGCGGTTGAGAAACGCGTCGGAGATCCCTCCCGGGGGAGGGGATGTGACCCACACTTCGCCTATGCCTTCGGTATCGCACCAGCGCAGGGCGTCATAGAGCCTGGCGCAGTACACGTCGGGTCTTTCAATGCTTCCCAGGGGATACAGGTTCGGGCATCCCGAAAGAAGGGGGATGAGCTCGTCGAACACTATCGCGCCCCTTACCGTGCCGTCTTCCGGTGCTTCGAGCTCCCCGCGGATGAAGGCGGCCATGGCCGCGAAGTCGCTTCCCGCGACGGAGGTGACCTTCGCATCGGGCTTGTAGTGGGTATACTTCATCCCGGGCGCCTTGGGCGCTCCGGTGAGCTTTTCCTTGTAGGAGCTCCTGGGCTCGTATCCCAGGACCTCCGAGAGCATCTTCGCGCTCACCGCTCCGGGCCGGAGGATGCAGGCGGGGAAAACGGACATGTCCACCACGGTGGACTCGAGCCCCACCTCGCAGTCGTAGCCCGTAAGGATCACGTCGCATCTGCCGTTCATGTCCCTTATCACATGCTCTGCCCTGGTGGGGGAGGGCTTTCCGGAAATATTGGCGCTGGGGGCCGCTATGGGGCGCCCGGCGGCCCTTATGAAATCCCTGGCCTCCCTGCACACGGGGAGCCTCACCGCCACGGTGGAAAGGCCCGCGGTGACGTTCGGCGCCAGGGAATCGTTCTTCGGCAGCACTATGCTGATGGGACCGGGCATGAAGCGCTCAGCCAGACGCATGGCATCCGGCGGCACGCTGGAAGCGGCCAAAAAAATATCCTCCCTGTCCGCTATGTGCACGATAAGAGGATTGTCCGAGGGCCTGCCCTTGGCTTCAAATATGCGGGACACCGCCCGCTCATCGGTGGCGTCGGCCCCGAGTCCGTATACGGTCTCCGTGGGAAACACCACTATACCGCCCCGAGCTATCGCTGAAGCGGCCTGGCTGATGCCCTCATGATATTGAGTTGGGTCCGTAAGATCGAAAGTCAGTGTATCCATTTCTCTGCTTCCTTAGAATTATAACAGATAATCCCCTCCCATCCACCATCAGGACGAAATAAACTGAGAAATATCTTCGCGGACGTTTTTTCGGGTTGCATTCCGGACTTTTTCTGATACAATCGGAACGAACGGATAATGTTTCGGCAGATACTTGTTTTAGAATATATCGCCTTCCCGTTTTTCCCGCGCGGCCCGCGCCGCATCATTCCCAATCCCACTTTTAAGGAGATCCCAGAGATGTTAGACGAAAAGTCCATCCTTTCCATGACCGTGCCCGAACTGAGGGAACTGGCCCGCTCAAGGGGCATTGAAAAGACTGCGAGGCTCACGAAGGCCGCGCTGCTCGAACTTCTCGGCGCCGCAGACGCGCCCGGGGAGGGATCCGGAAAAGAACAGCCCGGAGAAAAGCAGGCCGAAGATAACACGGCCGAAGAAAAGCAGGAGAGCCCGGAGAAGGACCGCTCCGGGGAGAAGAAACCGAAGAACAGGTCCCCGAAGGACAATTCCGGCAGGTACGCCAGGCTCAAGGATTCCATAGACGATTCCTATGAGCTTTCCGGCCCCGTGACGGTGATGCCGGAGGGCTACGGGCTTCTGAAGACCCCCGAGATGACCTCAAAGGAGGAGTACGTATACGTCTCCGCCTCCCAGGTACAGAAGTTCAGGCTCCTTTCCGGCTATGAGATCAGCGGGAAGGTACGCCCGCCGAAGCCCGGCGAGACCTACAGCGCCATGCTCTTCCTGGAGAGCGTCAACGGAGTGCCCACCCAGCAGATCCTCGAGGAGGAGAAGAAGAAGATGGGCCAGGACAATTCCAGGGACATGAGCGTGTATGAGAAGTCCCATTCCGGCATACTGGAGCTGAGCAGCGACGGATTCGGCTTTCTCAGGAAGAACAACTACCTCTCCGGGGACGATGACATCTATGTCGCTCCGACGATCATAAGGAAGTACCGCCTCAAAAGCGGAGACTGGGTCACCGGAAGGATCCGCACCGGGGGCGAGAACGAACGCTACGACGCCCTGCTGTACGTGGAGAAGGTCAACGGCCTGGATCCCGAGACCATCGTGGGCAGGAGCGATTTCGAAAAACTGCTGCCGGTGTTCCCGGACGAGCAGATAGTGCTCTCCTCCGGGCCCCGTCCCGTGTCCGTGAGGCTGCTGGACATGTTCGTGCCCATCGGCAAGGGCCAGAGGGGGCTCATAGTGTCCCCGCCGAAGGCAGGAAAAACGGTCCTTTTAAAGGAGATCGCCCGTTCCATAAGGGCCAATTACCCTGACATAACCCTGATAATCCTCCTGGTGGACGAACGTCCCGAGGAGGTCACGGACATGCAGCGCAGCGTGGACTGCGACGTCATATATTCCACCTTCGACCAGAAGCCCGCCAACCACGTCA
Source organism: uncultured Eubacteriales bacterium (assembly GCA_902796565.1). GTDB lineage: Bacteria > Bacillota > Clostridia > Eubacteriales > Anaerofustaceae > RUG14186. The sequence goes on from CADBPP010000045.1 coordinate 15,141, forward strand.
AGGCCGCGGAGATGGTCCTCGACCGGGCCAAGCGCTTGGTGGAATCCGGCATGGACGTGGCGGTGCTGGTGGACTCCATCACCCGCCTGGCCAGGGCCAACAACATGGTGGTGGCCTCCTCCGGCAGGACCCTTTCCGGAGGTCTGGATCCCGAGAGCCTCTACTTCCCGAAGAAGTTCTTCGGGGCCGCCCGCAACATCGAGGGCGGGGGGAGCCTGACGATCCTTGCCACGGCCCTCATCGACACCGGCAGCAGGATGGACGACGTCATCTATGAGGAGTTCAAGGGCACCGGAAACATGGAGGTGCATCTTTCCAGGGATCTGTCAGAAGCCAGGATCTTCCCGGCCATAGACATCCAGCGCTCCGGCACCAGGAGGGAGGACCTTCTGCTCTCCCCGGATGTGCTGGACGTGCAGTACGCCATCAGACGCTCCTTCGCGGGAGTGGGGGTCACTCAGTTCGCGGAGAAGGTCATTGCCCAGATGAGCAGGACGGAATCCAACGACGAGCTGGTGGAAAAGGTCAGAAAGACCATGGACCGCAAAAAGTCGGAGTGAGCCCGGGCATGCTGGCGGACCGTCCGGAGTTGACGGACGGGACGCCGGCGCGGTATAATGCATTAAAGCTGCGCCCGTGGCGCCGCATTACCTAAAGGAAAGGTTCGATAATTAAGAAAAAAAGATATATCAGCGGGGCGGCTGTGCTGCTGGCCCTGATCCTGACGCTGGCGCTGCTGCCCGCCGCAGTCTTTGCCGATGACGGCGACGAGGGGGAGGACGCGGCCCATACCTTTACGGTGTGCTACCTCTATTCGGAGGGCGGCACCGCCCTGCCTGAAACCGTCGAAAGGGAAAAACCCGTCGTGCCGCAGCATAACCCCTCCACG
>CADBPP010000046.1 GCA_902796565.1 uncultured Eubacteriales bacterium
CCGAGATAACAGAAAAGAACCCAGGAAGACAACTTCAAAATCAGCAATAAACTTCGTATACAGATTAGCATAAAATAAGATAATAGTATTTTGTTACATCTAAAAGTTGTATAAAATATAATTCTATGGTATGATATACTCATCATAGGATCTAAGGAGTATATCACCATGCCATCTGTTAAGTACGTTATTGAGCTCTCTGACGATGACCGTAAAACACTTCTTGATATTGTCGCGAAAGGTGCTTCTCCGGCCAAAACTATACTCAGGGCTAACATCCTGCTTGCATCCGATCGTAACAATAAGAAACATATGACTGTCGCGGAAATCGCTGATGCTTATCATACGAGTCCCACTACTGTCCAGAATGTTCGGACTGCATACGCTACCAATGGCCTGGAAGCCACCATTAACCGCAAGAAGCGTGAAACACCACCGGTTCCGCCTAAGGTTACCGGAGATGTGGAAGCACATATCATTGCCCTTGCCTGCGGTGAACCTCCAGAAGGATACAGCAAGTGGACACTGCGTCTTCTTGCCGATAAGTGCGTTGAGCTCAACTATGCGGAATCACTGTCCCATGTGACGGTATCCCGTATCCTAAAAAAAACGAATATAAGCCTCACCTGAAAAAGTGCTGGTGTATTCCTCCCCATCAGAATGCAGCCTTTGTCGCAGCTATGGAGGATGTCCTTGCTGTTTACAGCAGACCATATGATCAGGACTTCCCTGTTGTCTGTATGGACGAAAAGCCTGTGCAGTTTTTCGCTAATGCACGTAAAAGCCTCAGATCCAGGGACGGACGAATAGAGTATGAGGATAATGAGTACATCCGTAATGGAACTGCATGTATCTTCATATTCACCGAACCATTGAATGGATGGAGGTATGCCGATGCCCGGGAACACCGTACCAGGGAAGACTGGGCCCATCAGATCAAGTGGTTGTTGGATGAACAGTATCCCGATGCCAGAAAGGTCGTGCTGGTTATGGATAACCTTAATACGCACTCAACGGCATCCCTTTATCATACATTTGAACCATCGGAAGCATTCCGACTCGCCAGCAGACTTGAAATCCATTACACACCAAAACATGGCAGTTGGATGAATATCGCTGAGATCGAACTGTCCGCACTGGGTAGGCAGTGCATAGGATCAAATCGTATACCTGATCTGGATACGCTCAGAGGATTACTCCAACCATGGTATGTCGACCGTAACAGAAAACAGATCGGGGTCCAATGGCAATTCACAACTGATGATGCCCGGGTAAAACTCAGGCGTCTTTATCCAATAATCAATTTTTAGATGTTACAGAGTAATAGTATCCCGGGCTTCGGATACTGTGTGCTTTTATAGCAGTATTGATCAGTTTTCGACCTGTTGCAGCGGACCGTCACAGGACGCTCTCCGTTCGCTGCTCCGGGCATTACTCGGATACGGAGAAGTCCTTCCCCGGATCTCAGTCTTTTATGTCCAGTTCCACCGGGCAGTGGTCGCTTCCCATGATATCGGTATGTATCTTCGCGTCCTCAAGCCGGTCTCTGAGAGCGTCTGATACCACGAAGTAGTCTATGCGCCAGCCAGCGTTCTTTTCCCTGGAATGGAACATGTAGCTCCACCAGGAATATATGCCCTCCAGGTCCGGATAGAACCAGCGGAAGGTGTCCGTGAAACCGCTTTCCAGAAGAGCCGAGAACTTATCCCTTTCTTCAATGGTGAAGCCTGCGTTGCGGGTGTTGGTCTTCGGATTTTTCAGGTCTATCTCTCTGTGAGCAACGTTAAGGTCGCCGCACATTATGACGGGTTTTCTTTCTTCCAGCTTCTTCAGGTAGGAGAGCATGTCCTCCTCCCACTTCATCCTGTAATCGAGCCTGGCAAGCTCCCTCTGGGAGTTCGGCACGTAAACGCATACAAGATAAAAGTCGGGGTATTCCGCTGTTATGAGCCTTCCCTCATGGTCGTGTTCGTCGATGCCCATGCCGTAGGAGACCGACAGGGGCTCCGGGCGGCTGAGCAGCGCCGTGCCGGAATAGCCCTTCTTGTCTGCGCAGCAGAAATATTCATGGTATCCCTCGAGCCCCGTCTCTGCCTGGCCCGGGGACATCTTCGTCTCCTGGAGGCATATGACGTCGGCGTCGAGCCCTTTCATAGAATCGGTGAAGCCCTTCGTGAGACAGGCCCTCAGGCCGTTAACGTTCCAGCTTATCAGTTTCATTCCTCTGGCCTTTCTTCTGTATAGCGGCTATGATGAGCGGATACAACAGCATCGCCCATATTATCATGATGAAATATCTGACGGCGGATGCCGGGGAGGACTCCCCGAGGACGACCTTCAGTCCGCTTTTGAGGCCCAGAAGCACTCCTGCTCCGACGATCACCTTCAAAGGCTGCATCCATAGGCGGGAGCAGCTTTCCCGGAAACGGATATATTTCGTTTCGATGCAGAACGATATCGAAAAGGCTGTCGCCGCGCCCGTCATCTTGCAGATGTCGTTAAGGTAGGCGTCCTCGACCTGCCCGGAGGCATACAGGTGATAAACGTATCCGGTGCATACGGCGGCGATGACGATCAGGATGATCGCCATTAATATATCGTCCGTTTTCCCGCGGCTGTCGATGACTTTGTCCGTTATCCATACCACGGCAATGGTAAAGATGAGGGCCGCGATCACATCCTCAGGAGTATGCACGCCCATATACATGCGGGAAAAGCCTATGAAAAGCATTATGACGACACACAGTATCTTCTGCCAAGTCCTGTTCAGGTTGAACATAAGAGTGCCGAAAATGGCGGCTGCAGACTGGGTATGGCAGCTGGGAAAGGAATAGCCTGTCGCGCTAGGCAGGGCGCTCTCCACCGGAGGGAAAGAGGGGTCCCTGACCCAGGGACGGGGCACCCTGAAGATCACCTTCATCGTCTGTGCTCCCAGTCCGGAGAAAAAGTATGTGAAGCCTATCCTGTAGGCTAGATTCTTGTTGACGCACCAGTAGATGATGAGCAGCATCATCATGGCGAAAACTTCTTCGCCCACGATGGATGCGTAGCGGATGACGGCAGTGAGCAGTTCGCTTCTGATGCCTGCGAGAAACCATAGTATTTTCAATTGTCAGTTCCATCCTTTCGAAATGAATACATTTCTGATTATATCACTCACAGAGCTTTAACCCCCATATTCCCGAGTTATTATTACGAGATGCCTCCGAATGGGATATAATAGTCATAAAGAAGGATGATCCGCCTGTGCTTTTTCTGTGCTCCGCCTTTCGGCTGATCGCAGCTTCGGGCATCGCGTATCTTCTCATGGCCGTGAACCATTTCCTTAGCTGGAATGCGGGGTATCCCCTCGGCGCGCTGTATATAGTACTTATGGCTATGGCGGGAGCGGATCTGATCCGCGGCATTTTTGTCATGGTGAGCGGACGCAGGCCGGCGAAAAAGACCGTGCTGGCGCTTAGGTGTGCCGCAGCCGCGGCGATCTTTCTGTGGGGAACGGTGAACATGCAGATGATCTCTCCTCTGGAGCACGTCTACACTTCCCCAAGATCGATCAGCCCCATACCTTCGTATTCATTTCGGACATACATTACGGCTCCTCCCAGGATCCCGCCCTCGTCAGAAAGGCCCTGGAGGAAGTGGAGGAGCTCGGGCCGGAATTCATCGTACTGGGCGGGGATATCACGTACGAGTTCACCACTATGGAGGAGATGCTTGAGATATATCGCATGTTCGGAGAAATGGATATCCCCGTGTACTATGTGTACGGAAACCATGACCGTCAGCCTAATGCGGACATGATCGGAGGAGCGTCCTATTCTCCTCAGGAGCTGGAACAGGCCATCGCCGGATGCGGCATACGGATACTGAAAGACGAATGGGTGTATGCCGCTCCGGACGTGGTGCTGGTGGCCAGGGAGGATATCAGCGTCGAAGGACGTATTGAGCTTACCGCTCTGCCTGAGAGGCCCGAGGACGCCTACATCATATGGATCGATCATTCGCCCTATCAGGATGATGAGATCGCTTCCTCGGGAGCCGATCTGCAGCTTTCCGGACATTCCCATGCCGGTCAGCTGTTTCCTCTGAGGACCGTCTACAGGCTCGGGGTCAGATGCATCTGGGAAGATTACCTCGTGGGCACAACAAGGGTATATGTATCCTCCGGCTTCGGCGGATGGTACATTCCTTTCCGTACCGAAAAGACATGCAATTATGAAGTGATCACCATCATGCCCGGACAGCAGAAGTAAGCCCCGGACAACGGATATTGAAGGAAAAACGACTTAATAAAGATAGCTCCCCGATATCCTCTTCAGGGAGACTCCGCTTCATGCCTCATGCAGGGTTTGTTGGCAAACAGACCGCTGCAGGCTTTGGAAAAGCGATTCTTATGATAAAATATAATAAGTGCACAGAGAAAGAGGTACGGCTTGAAACTTACGATAAGACAGAAGGTCCTTAAGCTGCTGGATACTTTTGAGATGACCGATGAGACCGGACAGATGATCTTTACCGCCCGGGGACGAATATCTGTCAGCAAGAGGATCGATGTTTTCGATTCCACAGGAGAGAGAGTGGGTTATGTCCGGGAAAGGCTGGTGGACCTGCTGCCCCATTACATGATATATGAGGGAGAGGAGCATATCGGGGACATCGTCAAGACCATCAGCCCCGTAAGAGACCGCTTTTCTTTCACCTTCAACAGATGGGTGGTAAAGGCGGACATAATCCGCTTCAGTTACGAGATACTGGACGGGAGGCGCTTCGTCGCGAAAATATCGCGAAGGGCCGCGAGGGTCGTTCACCCGGTATACGATATCGAGGTGGCGGATGACCGCGACGCCGTCCGTGTGGTGCTGGCGCTGATGGCCATACTGGCAATGAATTCGGAAGAAGACGAAAATAAACTCAGGAGAAGATAATAATGGCTGAAAAATGTGACAAGGACTGCGCGGAGTGCAAGGAGAACTGCGACGAGAGGGATCCCAAAAGCTTCCGGGTCGCGGGAAATGACAACAGCAGAGTAAAGAAGATCATCGGCGTGGTGAGCGGCAAGGGAGGGGTCGGCAAGTCCCTGATAACCGCCCTTATGGCCGCCAGTGCTTCAAGGGAAGGATATTCGACGGCTATACTGGACGCGGATGTCACGGGGCCTTCTATCCCCATGATGTTCGGAGTCCACGCGAAGGCCTCCGCCTCGCCCCTGGGCATCAGGCCCGAGGTGAGCGAAGGCGGGATCAGGATGATGTCCCTGAACCTTATAATGGACAACGAGACCGACCCCGTGATCTGGAGAGGGCCCGTTATAGCGGGACTTGTTAAACAGTTCTGGACCGACGTGGCGTGGGGAGACGTGGACGTGATGTTCATCGACATGCCCCCGGGAACCGGAGACGTTCCCCTTACGGTGTTCCAGTCCCTTCCCGTTGACGGGATAATAATAGTATCCACTCCCCAGGAACTGGTGGGAATGATAGTCCAGAAGGCTCTCAACATGGCAAAGACCATGGGAGTCCCCGTACTGGGCCTGGTGGAGAACATGAGCTGGATAGAATGTCCCGACTGCGGCAAGAAGATAAACCTCTTCGGAGAGAGCCGCATCGACAAAGAGGCTGAGAAGCACGGCCTCAAAGTGCTCGCAAAACTGCCTATAAGGCCGGAGATCGCGTCCCGCTGCGATGTGGGAATGGTCGAGAGCCTTATATATAATGAAATCGATGTTGCCTTCAGGCAGGTAGCCAGGGCAATAGGACTGGAGGAAACTATGAACGAAGAACTGCTGGAAGAAGAGTATGATGACGATGCGGAGTATGTTACTCTGACATTTGAGTCCGAAGACGGTTCAGAGGTCGAAGAGGTGGAGTGTGAGGTGTACGGCGTATTCACATGCGACGGCAAGGAATACATCGCCCTTCTTCCCACCGATGATGAGGACGACGTCTACATCTACGGATACAAGGAGCTGGAAGACGGCGACTACGATCTGATAGATCTGGACGATGAAGAGTTCGAAAAGGCCGCTGACGCTCTTGACAAGCTCCTCGACGAGGATGACTGCGACTGCGGATGCTGCGATGACGACGAGGAGTGATCTTTAACGATCAGCCGGGCGCAGTCCCCACCGGGAGCTGCGCCTTTGTTTGCGCAGGGGCCTCGGGCTCCCTGCGCCGTAAGTGACACGGGAGTAATATCATGGTAAAACTGCTTTTGAAACTGTTTGTCAGAAACTGCGACGATACGAAGGATCCGGCCGTAAGAAACGCCACGGGCAACCTGGCTTCGGTGACCGGCATCGTATGCAACGTGCTTCTGTTTGCCGTTAAGCTCATAATAGGAAAGATCAGCATGAGCGTCTCCATAACCGCGGACGCATTCAACAACCTGTCGGACGCCTCATCCAACATCATCTCCATGGTGAGCTTCAAGATAGCTTCCCTTCCGGCGGATGACGACCACCCGTACGGGCACGCCAGGTTCGAGTATATCGCCAGCCTGGCGGCGGCGGTGATGATAATCCTGGTGGGATGGGAGCTGGGGCGTACCAGCATCGACAAGATCCTGCATCCAGAGGCGGTGGTGCTCACCGTCCCGATGATCATCGCCATGATAGCGTCCCTCATGGTGAAGTTCTGGATGATGGTGTTCAACAAAAACCTCGGCGAGCGCATCAATTCCCCGGTGCTGCTGGCGGCTTCAGCGGATTCCAGAAACGACATCATCTCCACCTCCGCGGTCATCCTCGGAGCGGTGGCCTGCAGCGTATGGGGACTTAAGATAGACGGATGGCTGGGTCTCGGCGTATCCGTGTTCATCTTCATAAGCGGCATAGGCTTCATCCGTGAGGCCACCAGCCTGATCATGGGAGAAGGCATGAGCCGGGAGGAAAAGGGTGAGCTGATCAAAAAGGTCCTTTCCTACAAGGGCGTGCTGGGGGTCCATGACGTAATGCTCCATGACTACGGCACCGGCCACCGTTTCGGCAGCATGCACTGCGAGGTGGATTCGAGCATGCCTCCCATGGAGAGCCACGACATGATCGACAACATCGAAAGGGAGATCATGCAGGAGATGGGCATCGCCATGTCCATACATCACGACCCGGTGCTGGTGGGGGACGAACGGACCGACAGGGCAAGGGAGATGATGGAAAAGGTGCTGGCGGATATTTCCCCGCGCCTGAGGTTCCACGATTTCAGAGCGGTGTGGGGCCCGGACCACACGAACCTCGTGTTCGACGTGGTGGTGCCCTTCGATGAGAAAATGTCCTTCTCTAAAATCAAGGAAGCTATAGACGAAGGAATAAGGAATAAAAAGAACGATGATACGCAGTACTATACGGTCATAACCTTCGACCGGGACAGCGTGTGAGTGGAGGAAAGATATGAAGAACAGACAAGAAATGGATCCCGCATACATGTGGGATTTCACGGATCTGTATCCCTCCGAAGAGGAGGTGGAAAAGGCCTTCTCTGAGACGGGAGCGCAGATTGAGGGACTGGATAAGCTCCTCGAAGCCATGGATAAGGACAGGGAGAGCTTCTTCGCATGCCTCGACGGGTTCATGACCGTCGCGGAAAAGGCTGAAAAGCTGGCCATCTACGGCATGCTGAAGATGAGTTCAGACGCCTCGGATCCATCGAGCCAGGAGACGGAAGACCGCTCCAGAAGGCTCATGGTGAGCTTTTCCCAGCGCATGAGCGTCCTGAATACCAGGATCACCGCCATGGACGATGAAAAGGCAGCATCGTTCATGGACTGCCCTGAGGCACAGAAGTACGCCCATTACGTGGAGGACATCAGGCGGCGCCGCCCCCACATGCTTTCGGAGGAGATGGAGGTGTTCGCGGCAAAGCTGTCTGATTTCGCGGGGACTCCCGACAATGCTTACAGCATGTTCACGGATTCGGATCTGACTTTCCCCGATACCGTCGGTGATGACGGAAAGATGCATCCACTGACCAACGGCAACTTCAACATTTACCGTGAGAGCCGCTCCCGCGGAGTGCGCAAGGAAGCTTTCGAAAAGTATCTCGGAGAATACGGCAGATACATAAATACCTTCGCGGTACTGTATTCTTCCCTTGTAAAGTTCGACAACCTCACTGCCTCCGAAAGGAAGTTCTCCTCCGCCATGGAGAGCGCCCTTTTCGAGAATGACATCCCCACCTGCGTTTATACGAATCTGGTGGATTCCGTACATGCCAATCTCGGAGCCATGAAAAAGTATCTCGCTCTGAGAAAGAAGGTCCTGGGCCTCGAGGAGATCGACATGTTCGATCTGTACGTGCCCATGGTGTCCGATGTGGACATGTCGGTGCCCTTCTCCGACGCCAGGGAACTGGTAAAGGCCGCTCTCGCTCCCCTGGGGGATGAGTACCTGCAGCTGCTGGACCGCGCCTTTGATGAGAAGTGGATGGACGTATATGAAAACAAGGGAAAGAGAAGCGGCGCCTTCTCCTGCGGGGTCTACGGGGTGCATCCCTTCGTGCTGCTGAATTACACGGACACACTGGACGACGCCTATACCGTGGCACATGAGCTGGGACACTCCATGCACTCATATTTTTCCGACAGGGAGCAGGATTTCGTCAACCACGACTACGCGATCTTCGTGGCTGAGGTGGCCTCCACAGTCAATGAGGTGCTTCTGACATTGTACCTGCTGGACAGGGAGAAGGATCCCGCCAGAAGGGCATACATACTCAACAAGTTCGCCGAGGGCTTCCGTACCACAGTGTACAGACAGACGCTGTTCGCGGAGTTCGAGCAGAAGGCCCATGAGGCGGCGGATGCGGGAACGGCGCTGAACGCCCAGAACCTCTGCGGCATCTACAGGGATCTGGTCGGGACATATTACGAAGGAGCGCAGATCCCGGAGGTGATGAAGTACGAATGGTCCTACATCCCCCATTTCTACAGTCCCTTCTATGTGTACCAGTACGCGACGGGCTTCTCCAGCGCGGTGGCCATAGCGAGGCGCATAAGGGAGACCTCGGACGCCTCGGGATACCTCAGGTTCCTCAGCCTCGGCGGCAGTGTCTATCCGGTGGAGGCCCTCAGGACAGCCGGTGTGGACCTTACCCTGCCCGACGCTGTGGACGATGCACTGAAGCTCTTTGAAAAGACCGTGGATGAGCTCTCGGCGCTGCTGTAGCGCATAAAACAGCTTGAGCATATCCCTGCACGGTGATACAATAAATACAGGAGAAAAAGCTATGGATTATATTATGGCACTGGATGCCGGCACCACTTCGAGCCGCACTGTCATCTATGATGACAAGGCGAACGTGGTAGCCACATCCCAGAAGGAATTCAGACAGATCTACCCCCAGCCCTCATGGGTCGAGCACGATCCCGAGGAGATCTGGGATACCCAGCTGTACACCATCAGGGACGCAATCAGCAAGGCGGGGATAGATCCCAGGGACATAAAGGCTCTCGGCATTACGAACCAGAGAGAGACCACCCTGGTGTGGGATAAAGCCACGGGCAAGAGCATATGCAACGCCATCGTATGGCAGTGCCGCCGTACCGCCGATATATGCGATGAGCTGGAAAAGGACGAGGAGTTCGCCTCCTATGTGCAGCAGCACACGGGCCTTATAATAGACGCCTACTTTTCCGGCACGAAGATCAAGTGGATCCTGGACAATGTGAGCGGCGCCCGCAGGAAGGCTGAATCCGGCGAGCTGTGCTTCGGCACGGTGGATACGTGGCTGATATACAACCTTACCGGCGGCAGGGCCCACGTGACGGATTACACCAACGCATCCAGAACGATGCTCTTCGACATAGACAAGCTGAACTGGGACGACAGGCTGCTGGAGCGCATGGGGATACCTTCCTCCATGCTGCCGAAGGTGGTGCCTTCCAGCGGCGTATGCGCCTATACTGACGAGGCGCTTTTCGGCGCCAGCGTCCCCATCGCGGGCATCGCGGGAGACCAGCAGGCTTCCCTCTTCGGGCAGGGATGCTTCTCTCCCGGAGAAGCGAAGAACACCTATGGCACGGGATGCTTCCTGCTGATGAATACCGGAAGCCGTCACGTCATGAGCCACAGCGGTCTTGTCACCACTCTGGCGGCCTCCACCGGAGATCAGGTAAGCTACGCCCTGGAGGGCAGCGTGTTCATCGGCGGAGCGCTGGTGCAGTGGCTCAGAGACGAACTGGGCCTTCTGAAGACAAGCCGCGAAAGCTACGAGTGCGCCATCAGGGCGGGGGATTCCCAGGGTGTATATGTGGTGCCTGCCTTTACGGGCCTGGGCGCCCCTTATTGGGATATGCGCGCCAGGGGAATGATATGCAACCTCACCAGGGGCACCGGAAGGGACCATATAGTAAGAGCGTCACTGGAAGCCATCGCCTATCAGGTGGCGGATCTTGTGAAGGCCATCGAGAGCGATTCCGACATCAGGCTCAGAGAGCTGATGGTGGACGGGGGAGCCTGCGAGAACGATTTCCTTATGCAGTTCCAGAGCGATATCCTCTCCTGTGACGTGAACCGTCCCATGAATCCCGAAAGCACCGTGCTGGGAGCATGCTTCCTGGCGGGCCTCGGAGCCGGCATATTCACCAGTATGGACGAGCTCAAGAGAGTGAGACAGACAGAAAAGATATTCTCGCCCCTTATGGATGAGGCTAAAAAGAATGAGCTCCTCTCCGGCTGGGAGAAGGCCGTTGCCATGTGCCGCTACGGCGCGGTGGAGTAGACTGTTGCGCCGGCTGGACATGCACATGCACACCGTCGCCTCCGACGGGGCTCTTTATGCGGGGGAAATGGCGGATGCCTGCATCGATGAGGGCCTGGGCGCTGCCTGTGTCGCGGATCATGATACCCTTGCTTCGACATGGGAATTCATATCGGCGGTGAAGGCCGCGGGGATCGCTGCGGTCAGCGCGGTGGAGTACAGCACATCATTTGAAGGAAGGGAGCTGCATATCCTGGCATACCGCTTTCCTGAAGAAAAACTTGCCGCCGCCGAGGAGTTCGGGGCGCGCTGCCGCCGGGCAAAGGATGAAAAGGACAGGCGCATCATACAGATGCTCTCAGAGCGCTTCAGCGGACTCAGCTTGGATGAATACGACGGTTTCACCTACGAGAAATATCTCAGAGGCGGCAACAGGGCTGCGAAATATGTATACTCAAAGGGAGTATGCTCGAAATATTCAGAGTACAGAATCCTTAAAAACTCCCTGGGACTGGATGACAGCCTTCTGCCCACGACGGAGGAGGCCCTGGCGTTCATCAGGGACGCCGGCGCAGTCAGTGTGCTGGCTCATCCCAGCTATTATTTCCGGAACGGCGTGATGGACAGACAGATGCTGCAGAGACTGCTTAAGTGGGGCATCATGGGCATAGAGTGTCTGAGCCCCTATAATCCCGGAAAAGAACAATACGAATACTACCGCGCATTCTGCCGGCGGCATGACCTGGCGGTCAGTGCCGGCAGCGACAGCCACGGCCCCGTGATGTCAAGAAGGATAGGGGTCCCCTACGCTGACGATACGATGTGCGACATACTGGAAAGATTGGAGATATGACATGCTTGAAATAATGGAAGTCATAGACGTGAGCGGCGACGAGGCCACGGTGTATCTTCAGAGGCACACCGCCTGCGGAGACTGCGGGAAGTGCATGGTGGCAAAACAGAACCTGGACATGAAGGCTACCCTGAAAAATACCCTCGGTGCGAAGGTGGGAGACCGCGTGAGCGTGGAAATGGAGCTTCGGGGCCTTCTGGGAGCCAGCTTTATCATGTACGGAGTGCCCCTGGCGGCATTTTTCATCGGATTGCTGCTGGGCTTCAACGTAATAAGTCCCGCCACCGGAATGGAAGCCAATTTTTGCGCGTTCATCACGGGCCTCGTGCTGATATCCGCGGCATACCTTTTCATCCGTCTTCTCGACCGCAGGGGCGTCTTCAGGGAACGCTACAGGCTCACCATGAAGGGCATCATAGGATAATGGGCGCGGTCTTTGAGAACGACTGGGGAGAATACCTTTATCCCGAATTCGAAAAGCCCTATTACAAGGAACTGAGAAAAAAGCTTGCCCTGGAATACCGGACCCATACGGTCTATCCGGACATGTATGATATCTTCAACGCCTTTCATTACACGTCCTACGCCGATATGAGGGTGGTGATCATAGGCCAGGATCCCTATCATGACGAGGGCCAGGCCCACGGGCTGTGCTTTTCGGTCAGAGACGGGGTCGCTCTTCCTCCTTCCCTTGTGAATATCTACAGGGAACTCTATGACGACCTGGGCATCCCTCCGGCGTCCACCGGGGACCTGACGGCCTGGGCCAGGCAGGGAGTGCTTCTTCTGAACTCGGTACTGACAGTGAGAGCTCATCAGGCGGCTTCCCACCGCTTCCTGGGATGGGAGACCTTCACGGATCGGGTCATTAGCATCGCCAACGAAAAGAAGACCCCGGTCGCATTCATCCTCTGGGGCTCCTTTGCCCAGAGCAAGGCATACCTGATAACGGAAAAGAGGCACCTTATCATAAAGAGCGCCCATCCGTCGCCCCTCAGCGCCTACAGGGGATTCTTCGGATCGAGGCCCTTTTCAAAAGTGAACGATTTCCTCGTGTCGACGGGGCAGAGACCCATCGACTGGAGGGTCGGAATATAACAGGGACGCGGCAGCGCCCATCATACAAGGAGGAAAAAAATGCA
>CADBPP010000047.1 GCA_902796565.1 uncultured Eubacteriales bacterium
GCGGTGGCCCTGCCGTTGAGAGTATGGGAATGGGCGAGCCTTCTGTAGTCCTTTATACCCGTTACCCTGGCGATCTCCAGGATCTCATCCGTCGGGACCACGTCATAGAGGTATGCCGGTATGTTGTATTTCAGTGAAAGCGCCTCACCGATCAGTGTGCCCGCCATGAGTCCCGCGTGACCTCCTTTCGCTGCCCTCACGTCATCGGCCACTTCCGTGGTCAGCAGATATGCTCCGTGATGATAGCTGCCGTTGTTTCCCATGCCCCTGACAGCGATGGCGTCCATATCCTCCATCTTGAGGGAATGCATCTCCAGGAACTTGTCCACATACCCCATCCTGAATTTTACGGCTTCGTCATACTCCCTGGGGATCTGCACCTTTTCCTTGACGTGATCCCATTCATCGTCGAATATGACGTTCTCGTTCTCCGCATAGCCTATCTTCGACGATGTGCTTCCAAGGTTCATGACAAGGATCTTCCAAATCTTATCCATAAATGTCCTCCTGTAGGGGATCGGGAACCCGCCCGATCCGTTTCCTCCGGATTATTTCGCTTTGTATAGCTAAGACTGTCCTGTGACAGTCAAAACCCGTCGATCTTTTATATTTTTTATTTCTTTTTAAAATTTTACCACATTGAAAACTGTTTTGCAATCCAAACATCATTTATTGAACGTCCACAGGCAAATTTTCATTGACACGGTAATCTGTTCAATATATACTATTAGTGCAGTTAATTTCAGAATTATATTTTTCATCATAATATTCTCATTTCAAATCTGTTTAACACCCAGATTTTATTTTCATGTAAGGAAGGATTATTTCTATGAGTGAGAAGTTGTTCATCTCCTCCGACAGATGCAAATCCTGCGGTCTGTGTGTAGTCGCATGCCCGAAGGATGCGCTGTCCATCGGAAGCGAGTCAAACAGTTCAGGTTACAAATACATCCAGGTGGACGAAGAGAAATGTGTGGCTTGCGCCATATGCGCCATCGCCTGCCCGGACTATGTATTCACTGTCAAGGAGGTAACGGAATAATGGCAAAGAAACTGTTAAAGGGAAATGAAGCCGTCGCGGAAGCCGCGCTGAGGGGCGGATGCGATTTCTTTGCGGGCTATCCCATCACTCCCTCCACCGAAGCCCTCGAATACCTCTCATGGCGTATGCCGGAGCTGGGAAGAGTCTTCATACAGGCGGAGAATGAGATCGCCTCTATCAACATGGTCACAGGAGCCGCTGTAGCAGGCGCCAGAGCCCTTACAGCGACTTCAGGTCCGGGCGGAAGCCTCATGTGCGAGGGATTCTCTTACGCGGCCAGAATGGCGCTGCCTTACGTCCTTCTCAACGTTCAGAGATGGGGCACAGGTCTCGGAACACTTGATTCCGGTCAGACCGATTACTTTAAGGAAGTCAAGGGCGGAGGACACGGTGATTACCGCAGCATAGTTTATACCCCCGCCAGCGTTCAGGAGCTGTGCGATGTCATGTATAACGCATGGGATGTCGCCGAAAAGTACATGGTCGGCGTCGTCATCCTTTCCGAGGCATATCTCGGACAGATGATGGAGCAGGTCGAGATGCCTCCCTTCAAGGAAAGACCCGACAGGGGCTGGGCCATAGACGGCAGAGGCCTCACCGGAATGGGAGAATTCGCCAAGAAGACCAAGGGAGCCGACGGCATGAAAGTAAAGGGCGAAGGATACGAGCAGATCAAGAATGACCTTCAGGACTGGGAAGAGTACGGCCTGGAAGACGCTGAATACGTCATCGTCTCCTTCGGACTTCCCGGAAGGATCTCCATCGATGCTGTCAAGAAGCTGCGCGCCGAAGGCGTCAAGGCCGGTATCATTAGGCCCAAGCTGGTCTGGCCGTTCCCTGAGAAGGCTTTCGCAAAGCTCAAGGGGATAAAGGGACTTATCAGCGTTGAGAGCAGCGACTACGGTCAGCTGGTGGAGGATGTGGCACTGTACGCAAAGAAGTGCGGCCTCAATGTTCCCGTATATCTCTATGCCCACGGCAAGGGAGTTCCGGGAGTTGGGACCGTTTATGACTTCTATAAGTCGGTCGCCGCCGGAAATGAAAAGGAGGTATTCTAATGGCACTTTATGAATTACCCGCAAAGCTCAAGAAGCACTCTCTGTGCCCGGGATGCGGACACGGAATCATCCTCAGACTCATAGCCGAGACTCTTGAGGAGATGGAACTGCAGGACAAGAAGATCCTGGTGCTGGGCGTAGGATGCAGCTGCAACGCCAACGGTATCCTCGGAGGAGACGATTTCCAGTGCGCCCACGGCAGAGCGTCCGCCGTAGCCACAGGAATGAAGCTCTATCTGGAATCCCAGGGCAAGGAGACCTGCATCATCACATATCAGGGCGACGGAGACGCCGGAGTCATCGGCCTCGCGGAGACCCTCAACGCGGCATACAGAAATGAGAACATCACCGTATTCACCATAAACAATTCCAACTTCGCCATGACCGGCGGACAGATGAGCTGGACGACGCTGAAGGGTCAGAAGACCACCACATCGGTTCATGGACGTGACTGCGCCATAACGGGCAATCCTATACATCTCCCCGAGATGATAGCGAACCAATTCGACGTGGCCTATGCTGCAAGAGCGGCAGTGTGCGATGTGAAGCACATCAACCAGGCCAAGAAGTTCATCAAGAAGGCGATCCAGGCACAGATGGACAAGAAGGGCTATTCCATAGTTGAATTCCTTTCCCAGTGTCCTACCAACTGGGGCATGGCTCCTGTCGCTGCGGCAAAATATGTCGCTGAGCAGATGATGGTGGAATATCCCGTCGGTGAATTCAAGGTAAAGGAATAGGAGGCTGAAATATGAAAGAAATCATCTTTGCAGGTTTCGGCGGACAGGGCGTCCTCACGTCCGGACTGCTCATCGCCTACATGAGCGCAAACAAGGATCTCGCGGCGGTATGGATGCCTGCCTACGGACCCACCATGAGGGGCGGAAAGGCCAACTGTGTCATCAAGATAGGTGAGGATCCCCAGGATTCCGTCGGCAGCCCCGTAATGGAGAACGCTGACGCCATCGTGGTCATGAATGAGCCCTCTCTGGATTATCTTTCCTTCTGCAAGGAAGACGTGGTCATCTTTGCGAATGCGACCGCGATACCGAAGGATTACAAATTCCCGGAGAAGTCAAAGGTCTTCTTCATCGATTTCCTCGGCCTTGCCAGGGAAGTGGACAACGAAAAGGGACAGAACGTCGTCGCGGCCGGTGCTGTCATCAAATACTTCAATCTGTTTGACGAACAGTACGCCATCGATACCCTCTGCCAGTTCTTCACTGAAAAGGGCAAGGGCAAGCTGAACGACCTGAACGTGGCCGCTCTCAAGAAGGGCTTCGCCGCCATTCAGTAAAAAAGATCTTTCCGATAAAAAAAGGGGCATCGCATCGCGCTGTCCCTTTTGATTTCCATGTCCTAAGCGTTGAGCATCTTGAGCCTGGAAGCCTTATACAGCTCCCTCTCGAACGCCACGTTCTTGGTATCGTAGGAGATGAGAGAAGGCTTTCCGGGTGCGAA